>JBATEA010000275.1:0-7692 GCA_049663745.1 Steroidobacteraceae bacterium
CCCCTTTTACCGCCGCGGTCGCGGCTGCTGCTGCGTGATGCAGTGGATGTTGCCGCCGCCGAGCAGGATCTCGCGCGACGGCACGCCGATGACTTCGCGGCCCGGGAACAGCCGCGCAATCTGCGCCTGCGCGCGCCGGTCGGTGCGCGAATCGAGCAGCGGCATCACGATGTGCCGGTTGGCGATGTAAAAATTGACGTACGACGCCGCGAGCCGGTCACCGCCGCGGCGCTGGCGGCTGCCGGGCACCTGCTCGATGCCTGCGGCCTCGGCGTCCGTCATGTACAGCGGGCCGGGTTGCGGTAACCTGTGTATTTTCAGTCGTTTACCACGTACATCTCGAGATGTTCGAAGTACCTCGTAGGCCTCGTGCGAAATGTCGTACTGCGGATCGGCTTGGTCATCGCACCAGGCCAGCACAACTTCGCCCGGGCGCACGAAGCAGCAGAGATTGTCGATGTGCCCGTCGGTTTCGTCGTTGAACACGCCACGACGCAGCCAGATGATCTGCTCGATCCCGAGGTAGCGCTGCAACAGGGACTCAAGTTGCCCGCGCCGAAGATCGGGATTGCGATTCGGATTCAGCAGGCATTCTTCGGTGGTCAGTAGCGTCCCGCGCCCGTCGACGTGGATCGCGCCGCCTTCCAGCACGAAGGGCGCGCGATATCGATCGCAACGCTCGATCTCGAGCACCTTGGCCGCAACCTGATCGTCAAGGTCCCAGGGCGTGTAAAGACCACCGGACCGCCCGCCCCAGGCATTAAAGATCCAGTCCACGCCGCGCAGGCGCCCACGCCGGTCGGTGACGAATGTCGGACCGACATCGCGCATCCATGCATCATCGGAGGACATCTCGACGACACGCACCGACGACGGCAGCTGTTCACGCGCACGCTGAAACTGCTCCGCCGAGGCGCACATCGTTACCGGCTCGCCCTGCGCGATCGCGGTCGCGACAGCGGCATAAGCCTGCTGTGCAGGCACTGCGCCTGCGCGCCAGTTGTCGTGACGCTCCGGCCACAGCATCCACGCGCCCGCCTGCGGCTCGAATTCCGCCGGCATGCGGAAACCGTCCAGGGCAGGCGTGCGATTGTCGATCGGTGGCAGCAATCCCTTCCGCGGCATGACGCGATTCTACGCGATGTCGCGGCGCTTCCAGAGCAGGAACAACGCCGGTATCACCAGCAGCGTCAGGACGGTGGCGGTCACCATGCCGCCGATCATCGGCGCGGCGATGCGGCTCATGACTTCCGAGCCCGTGCCGGATCCCCACATGATCGGCAGCAGCCCGAGCATGATCGTCAGCACCGTCATCAATTTCGGCCGCAGGCGCAACAGCGCGCCTTCAATGATGCTGGCGCGCACGTCGGATTCGGCGAGCGCGCGCCTTCCTTCCGCCGCGGCGGCGACACGCCGTGCCCATGCCTGATTCAGGTACAGGAGCATCACGACCCCGGTCTCGGCCGCGACCCCGGCGAGCGCGATGAATCCGACGATGATCGCGATGCTGACGTGATAGCCGAGCAGATACACGAACCAGATGCCCCCGATCAGCGCAAACGGCAGGCTGCCCAGGATCA
This sequence comes from Steroidobacteraceae bacterium, assembly GCA_049663745.1. Classification (GTDB taxonomy): domain Bacteria; phylum Pseudomonadota; class Gammaproteobacteria; order Steroidobacterales; family Steroidobacteraceae; genus SCUD01. The sequence goes on from JBATEA010000275.1 coordinate 1,581, forward strand.
GCGCGACGTCGCCGAAGCGCCGGAAATTCAGGTACAGCAGCAACACGATGACCGCGAGCGTGGCCGGGACGATCACCTTCAGTTTCTCGATCGACCTTTCCCAGTATTCATACTGGCCTGACCACTGCAGCCGGTAGCCGGGAGGCAGCGAGACCTGCTTCGACACAGCTTCACTTGCGTCGTCGACGAATGACCCGAGATCGCGGTCGTGCATGTCGACGTAGACCCAGCCGGAGGGCCGTGCGTTCTCGCTGCGTATCATTGCTGGTCCGTCGGCGATCCGGATCGTCGCGACGTCACCCAGCATCAGCTGCGCGCCGTCGGCGGCGATCAACGGCAGAGTCCGCAGCCGTTCCGGCGAGTTGCGCCAGTCCTGCGGGTAACGCAGGTTGATCGGATAGCGTTCAAGACCCTCGACCGTGCTGCCGATGTTCATGCCACCGACCGCATAGCTGATGGTTTCCTGGATGTCGGCAATGTTGAGTCCGTAACGTGCGGCATCAACGCGCCGTATTTCCACATCGAGATAGCGGCCGTTCGCGGCGCGCTCGGCATAGACCGAAGCCGCCCCCGGCACATCGCGCAACGCGGCCTCGAGCTCTTCACCGATGCGCCCGATTACGGCAAGGTCGGGCCCGGTGATCTTGATGCCGACCGGGGTCTTGATGCCCGTCGCCAGCATGTCGATGCGCGTCTTGATCGGCGGTACCCACACGTTGGAGATGCCCGGCACCTGAACTGCGCGATCGAGCTCCGCCCGCAGGCCGTCGACGGTCAGGCCCGGACGCCATTGATCGCGCGGCTTCAGACGAACTGTAGTTTCGATCATCTCGAATGGCGCGGGGTCGGTCGCCGTGTCGGCACGGCCCGCCTTGCCGAATACGCGCTCGACCTCGGGGACCGTGCGGATCATGCGGTCGGTCTGCTGCAGCAGCCCGCGCACTGCGTCGGCCGAAATGCCCGGCAATGTGGTAGGCATGTACATCAGGTCGCCCTCGAACATTTCGGGCATGAATTCGCGGCCCAGCCGGCTCGCCGGCCATGCCGTGGCCACGACCAGCGCGACCGTCATCACGAGCACGGCCTTCGGGTAACGCAGCGCCACATCGAGTAGCGGCCGGTAAGCCGCCATCGCCGCGCGGTTGAGCGGATTCGCGCTCTCCGGATGGATTCGGCCACGCACCAGCATCAGGATCAGCACGGGAATCAGCGTGACCGACAGCACCGCCGCGGCCAGCATTGCGTAGGTCTTCGTGAAGGCGAGCGGCGCGAACAGCCGTCCTTCCTGCGAACCGAGCGCGAATACCGGCATGAACGACAGCGCCACGATCATCAGCGAGAAGAACAGCGCCGGTCCGACCTCGCCGCAGGCCTCCGACACGAGCTTGAGGCGGTCCACTTCGAGCCGGCCTGCAGCCTCGAGCTTGCGGTGCACGTTTTCGATCATCACGATGCCGGCATCGACCATGGCGCCGATCGCGATCGCGATGCCGCCCAGCGACATGATATTGGCGTTGATACCCTGCAGCTGCATGACGACAAACGCAGCGAGGATTCCCAGAGGCAAAGATATGACGACGATAAGGCTGGAACGGAAGTGGAACAGGAAGACGGCGCAGACCAGCACGACGACCAGCAGCTCCTCCGCGAGCTTGCCTTTCAAGTTGTCCACCGCACGCTCGATCAAGTCCGAGCGATCATAGGTCTCCACGATCTCGACGCCCTCCGGCAGGCTGTCGCGCAGGTCTGCCAGTCGCTCGCGCACGCGGCGGATCGTCTCGCGTGCATTCTCGCCGCTGCGCATCACGACGATGCCGCCGGCCACCTCGCCCTCGCCGTCCAGTTCCGCGATGCCGCGGCGCATCTCCGGGCCGAGCCGCAGTTCAGCGACCTGGGCAAGTGTCACCGGTACGGTGCCGGATGCGCGCAGCGGGATCGCGCGCAGGTCGTCGAGGTTCCGGATATAGCCGCTGGCCCGCACCATGTACTCGGCCTCGGCCAGTTCGATCACGGCGCCGCCGGCCTCCTGATTGCCGCGCTCGACCGCCGACTTCACGTCGGCGAGCGTCAGACCGAAGCCGCGCAGGCGCACGGGATCCACCACGACCTGGTATTGGCGGACCATTCCGCCGACGCTCGCGACCTCCGCGACGCCCGGCACTGATTGCAGCTCGAGCTTCAGGAACCAGTCCTGCAGACTGCGCAGCTGCCCAAGGTCGTGCCGCCCGCTGCGATCGACCAGCGCGTACTGGTAGATCCAGCCGACGCCGGTGGCGTCGGGCCCGAGCGCGGGCCTCAGTCCGGCGGGCAGCCTCGAGACCGCCTGGGACAGGTATTCGAGCACGCGCGATCGCGCCCAGTAGAGGTCCGTGCCATCCTTGAACAACACGTAGACGAACGAATCGCCGAAAAAAGAGTAGCCGCGCACGCTCGTCGCGCCCGGCACCGACTGGAGCGCCGTCGTCAACGGGTAGGTCACCTGATCCTCGACGATGCGCGGCGACTGGCCCGGATAGGGCGTGCGGACGATGACCTGCACATCGGTCAGGTCCGGAATCGCATCCACCGGCATGCGCGCGAGCGCCCAGAATCCCGCCAGCGTCAGCAGGCCGGCAAGCATCAATACCAGGGCACGATTGGCCAGCGACGCCCGGACGATCGCCTTGATCATTGCGCCTCTCCCGCATCCCCTTCGTAGCGCTCGAGACCGGACCGCAATTGCGATTCCGAATCGATCATGAACTGCCCCGAGACGACGACCCGCTCGTTGCCTTCGAGCCCGCGAAGGATCTCGACGTCGTCACCGCTCTGCCGGCCGGCGACGACTTCACGCGCGGTGAACCGGCCACCGCCAAGCGCGACGATGACGCGTTCGGATTTTCCGGCTCGGATCACTGCGGCAGCCGGCACGAGCAATACATCTGCACCCTCCCCGGCCGTCAGGGTCACGTCGGCGACCATGCCGGCCGCGAATCGGCGCCCGGGATTTGCGAGCGTCAGGCGTGCCTGCACGGTGCGCGTCACTGCATTGACCGCTGGCAGCAGTTCCACCACCCGGGCCTCGAACCGCTGGCCGGGCAGTGCGCCGAATGTGACGATGGCAGTCATCCCGGCCGTAACCGTCGAGGCCTGTGCCTCGGGCAATTCTGCGACAACCCACAGCGGATCCAGCGGCGCCAGCGTCATCGCGGTGACGCCTGGTTCTGCGAGTCCGCCATCGCGCACGCCGAGGTCCGTGACGACGCCGTCAACGGGCGCGAAGTAGCTGACCCTCGCGGCCGGCTCACCGCCTTCCCGCAGGGCCTTGATTGCAGCGGAACCGAGGCCGAGAGAGTGCAGTCGCGCCGACGCTGAATCGACGAGACCGGCGTCGCCCATCGCGAGCGCTGCCTGGAATTCGCGCTGGGCCGCGGCGAGCCTGGGCGAATAGGCCGCGAACAGCAGCTGCCCGCGCCGCACCATTTCGCCGTCAGCGCGCACCGCAAGACGCTCGACATAGCCTTCCACCCGGACTCGAACCTCGACCCTGCCGCGCTCGTCGTAGGCTGTCAGGCCGACCGCGCGAATCTCCGCCGCGAGCACGCCGCTCCGGACCGGTGCCGTACGCACGCCCAGGTTGTTCACCATTGCCGCTGGAAATACGATGACGCCGGTTTCGCCAGCCTCCTCGTACACCGGAATGTAGTCCATGTTCATGCTGTCCTTGCGCGGCACGTCGGATTGGATGCTCGGGTCCATCGGACTGCGGTAGTACAGCGGCTTGCGTTCCTTCGGCACCGCGGGAGCGGGCGCGGATTGCGGTCCCGGATCGCAGGCGGCTGCTGCGATGGTGACGGCGAGGACGGACAGGAGGAAAGCGGTTCGCAAGGTCATGTTCCTGCTCCGGTGAGGGATTCGATTTCAGCGAGCGCCACACCGAGGTCGGCGTGCAGCCGCAAACGCCGCTGCTCCGCTTCGAGGCGCCTTTTCTGCGCGGCGACCACCTCGGCGAGCGAGCCGTCGCCGGCGCGATATGCGGCAAGCGAGGCGTCGACGCCGCTCTTGACGAGTGGCGTCATATTGCTTTCGTAGAGTTCGAGCGATTGTTCCAGCGCGGTCGCCGACGAATGGACGGTCGCCAGCCTGGACGCGAGCACCCTCCTCGCGTCGTCGCTGCGCGCTTCCGTTGCGCGGAGCATCGAACGTGCCGCGGACAATTCCCGGTCCTGCCGGTCACGCGTGAACAGCGGCAAGTCGAATGTCAACATTGCGCTCAGCATGTCGGATCTGCCGCTGCCGCCCATCTCCCGGCCCTGGCGGAATCCGTAGCCGAAATCGACGCCGAATGCGGGCTTGTAGCGCTCCCTGGCCAGGTCGGCCTCGAATTGTGCAGCACCGGTCTCATGCTTCAGGCCGCGCAACATCGGATGCGACTCGAGCTTCGCCTCCAGTGCGGCCAGTGTCGCGAGCCCCCGTCGAGGATCGGGTGCGGCCTCGCGGGATGCGGCAGGCATTCCGATCCAGCGTTGCAGTTCGGCATCGGCGGTCTCCCGATCGCGCCGGCGTTCGATCAGCATCTCATCGATCGCGAGCACGCCAATCCGCGCATCCAGGAGTTCCGCCTCGCTTCCCGCACCGGACTCGTATGCGGCCGCCGCCCCGTCAATGAGGACGCGGGTCCAGTTGCGGGCCTCGTCCAGGAGGGCAATCGCACTGTCGAGGTAATCCAGTTCACGCCAGCTGCGCTCAACGGCGAGTCGCACTTCACGCCGGCGCAATTCCGCTTCGGCGTCGTAATGCAGCGCGTGATGCTCGAGTTGCAGGCGCGACAATTCGCGGCTCCGCCTTGTCGTGAATCGCTGCATGATCCCGACCTCGATCATCGTCATGTCCTCGCGGTCGAGCGCAAGCGAATCGACGGGAACGTTGGTTGCGCCGATCCGCGCCTCCGGATCGGGCAGCTCACCCGCGGCGACTGCACGATCGCGCATCGCTGATGCTTCGGCTACGAGCGCACCGCGCCCGTTGTCGCGCGCGACAGCCAGGTCCTGCGCCTGGCCGAGCGAGAGCGGCGAATCGTCAGCTGCCGCGGTCGCGGCTGCGAGTGCGCAACAAAGAATCAGTAGGACCTTCAGACCGGTCCTGGGGTCGAACAACGTAGGCATGCCTCCTCCTGCGTGGGCGCCGTGAACGGGCGAACCTGGCAGGAGCGGCTAATTCAGGTAGCTGCAGTAACGCTGCTGGATGGAAACGTGCGGGGCGGGCAGATCGCGGGCGCGCATATCGCGCACGGGACCGTCGTCTGGCGGAAATGGATTTATATCCGGGAACGCTGGCGGCGCAGCGGCCGCCGGCTGGGGAACTTCGATGCCCTGGCGCTCGAGAACCGCCGGCCCGACCGATGCGCAGTCGGTGGCTGCGGCAGTCGCGCATCCACGATCGAGGCTCGATGGCGTGTCCGGGCAATGGCCGCAGTCGCCGGCCGGTATCGACCCGTGATGCGAAGTCCCCGGATGCTGGTGCTGCGCCATGGCGTGGCATGGCGCGATCGAAAATCCAAGCAGCCCGAGACCGAGTATTGCGATCACCAGGCGCGAGGCCCGGAGCTGCTGGAATCGGCTGCTGGTGAAAATACGCATGATGGGTACGGATGCACGTTCGACCGCTGAACAGTACTCCGGCACCAACAGGGGGTCAATGATGCGTTGTGCTAGCATTTGCGCATCATCGAAGGAATTCGAGAATCATGAACGCAGTCACCATTTCGCCGCCGGCGGGCGGGGAAAGAATCCGCATATCGAACGGCAAACTCGTTGTCCCGGACCGCCCGGTCATCCCGTTCATCGAGGGTGACGGAACCGGTGCGGACATCTGGAGGGCGAGCGTCCGCGTGCTCGACGCGGCCGTCGCCAAGGCCTATGGCGGCAAGCGCCGCATCGCGTGGATGGAAGTCTACGCCGGTGAGAAGGCCAACCGGCTGATGAACACCTGGCTGCCGGACGAGACCGTCGCGGCCTGCCGCGAATATCTCGTCTCGATCAAGGGGCCATTGACGACGCCGATCGGCGGCGGCATCCGCTCGCTGAACGTGGCGCTGCGCCAGATGCTCGACCTCTACGTCTGCCTGCGCCCG
>JBATEA010000276.1:0-2906 GCA_049663745.1 Steroidobacteraceae bacterium
GTACTGCGCGACCTGATCAAGGACTGGCCGGCGGTCCATGCAGCGCTGCAATCGCCTGTGGAAGTCAGTCGTTATCTGATGACCTTCGACAATGGCAGCCCTGTCGACGCCATCCTGATGCCGCCGCAGGCAAATGGGCAGATCTTCTACAACGAAGCGATGGACGGATTCAACTTCGCTCGCAACCGCCTGCCCGTGTCCGCCATCATCGAACAGTTGTCGCGATACGCGCTGTTCGAAAGTCCACCATCCGTCGCCGTGCAGAGCGCGCTGATTCCGGATTGTTTGCCGGGTTTTGCGGCTGAAAACAGCTTGCCGATCCTCGACCAGGCAGTCGCGCCGCGGATCTGGCTCGGCAACCGCATCACCGTGCCCGCTCACTTCGACGAATCAGACAACGTCGCATGTGTGGTCGCTGGCAGGCGCCGGTTCACGCTGTTCCCTCCGGAACAGGTTGCCAACCTCTATGTCGGGCCGCTCGACTTTGCGCCGACCGGGGCCGCGATGAGCATGGTGCAGTTCGCAAGACCGGATTTCGGGAAGTTTCCGAAGTTCAAGGCGGCACTGTCGGCGGCCTTTATCGCGGAACTCGGGCCCGGCGATGCAGTCTTCATCCCCACCCTGTGGTGGCACCACGTCGAGTCGCTCGATCAGAAACTCAACGTCCTCGTCAACTACTGGTGGAAAGGTGCACTGGGCGCGGTCGAAAGGACCGCATCGGCAATGGAGTGCCTGCTTCACAGCCTGCTGAACGTCAAGCCGTTGCCGTCAGAGCTCAGAAAGGCCTGGGCGTCCCTGTTCCATCATTACGTCTTCGATGCGAGCGACGATAATCACGCACACATCCCGGCAAACAGGCGTGGGGTGCTCGGAGAGATGTCGCCAGAGGCCGCGAACAGGATCAGGAGTCTGCTGATCGCCAATCTTCAGCGTTGACAAGCAGAAGAGCCGTCTACCAGAAGTAGATCTGCAAGGACTCGTCTTCCCGCCTGCGCGGTATCGCATTCAGCACTTCCCGCTGATCCCGGAAATTCAGCGCGCTGCGAGCCAGCAGATTATCGATCTCGGCCATGCTGTATCGCTGTTCGCGCGGGGCGGGCGGCCGCAACTCGCCTCGATCGGGGAATATCCCCATGCCCGACATGATGCAATACCAGGAAAAGGCCGGGTATGCCTTGGCCGTGCTTTGAGTGTTCACTTCCGTTGCGATGCTGTTGCCGGACATCCACAGGTTGTAGAGCCGCTTCAGCGGTTCCGAGATATCGAGATTGGCCGCATTGGCTCTCCAGTAGTCGGTATCGGACCGTGAGTTCGTCTTGTAGTGCGTCACGATGTAATCGCGCGTACCTTCGAAGTGATCGTTCACCTGCGCGTTGAAACGCTCGTGGGCAGATTCGCTGAAATCTCCGCGATCGAGGTACTCGATGATGCCCATTGTCGTCTTCTGGATGAAAAGCAGCGCCGTTGCTTCCAGTGGTTCGATGAAGCCCTGCGACAGGCCGACCGCGAGGCAATTGCGATTCCAGTGCCGTGTGACGCGCCCAATGCGCATCTTGAGATGCCGGGCGGGCGTGTCGGACTCGAGCAGGCCGAGCGATGCGCGCAGCTCCCGTTCGGCCTCATCGGCCGAACAGAAGCTCGAACTGTACACATAGCCGTTGCCATAACGATTGGTCAGCGGAATTTTCCATGCCCATCCGAGCCGCATGGCTGTGGAGACGGTTTGTGAAGGAATGAATGTGTCCATCGGCGTCGGCAGGGCGACTGCGGCGTCATTGAACAGATTGCTCGAGAAGCTGACAAATGGTGTCGCGAGCGCCTTGATCGTCAGCAGCGAGGCGAAGCCGGTGCAGTCGACGAAGAAATCCGCGCTGATCGTCTCGCCTTCCCGTGTCGAGACCGACGCAATGTCACCCCGCTCGTTCAAGTTGGCTTGCGTGACGTGGCAACTCCTGTATTTCACGCCGCGTTCCAGCGCCTTGCGATGCAGGTATTTGCCGAGCAGAACGGCGTCGAAATGGTAGCCATACCAGATGTCGAACGGAAAACTGTCGGCAGGTATCGGAGCCTTGTGCTCGTCAGCCAGCCGCGAGGCGATGAAAAACCGGTTTGGCCGGGCGTGAACGTCTGCGCCTTGCACGCGCGCCCGGGCGTTATGCACGAACTGCGTCATTGTCAGGTTGTCGAGCATCGAAGCAAATGGGTGAAAATAGCTTTCGAAGCCGGGCTTGGTCGACCACCCGTCGAACGTGATGCCGCACTTGTAAGTGGCGTTGCACTGCGGCATCCACTCGGACTCCTCGATGTCGAGGTTGTCGAAGAATCCGCGGAGCCATGGTGTCGAGCCTTCGCCGACGCCGATGATGTCCACGCTCGGCGATTCGAGCACCGAAATCTCGACGCCCTTCTTGATCAGGGCGTTCGCGAGAATCATGGCTGTCATCCATCCGGCGGTTCCGCCGCCCACGATGACGACGCTCCTGATGGCGGCTGGCGCGGAGCCAGACCCAGGGGTCTCCCTCGAGGAGGTATGGTGATATGAGTAGTTGAAAAGTGTCGCGCTCACGCGAGTGTCCGCCCGTCGATCCAGGTTTCCTTGACATCGACCCTGTCGTCGACCAGCACCAGGTTGGCCCTGTAGCCGGCAGCAATCCGCCCGAGCTCGCCGCCCAAGCCCAGAAATTCCGCCGGATACTGGCTGGCCATGCGTGCCGCCTCTGGCAACTCGAGTCCAAGCAATTCGACCGCGTTACGCACCGTCGTCGCCATGTCGGTGTCGGAACCGGCGAGCGTACCGTCTTCGTCGACCAGCACGCCGTCCGCGACGGAGATCGTGCGACCCTGGAGCGTGAAAGATTTCTCGGCCATTCCGACGCTTGGCATTGCATCCGTGACCAGCATGAAGC
>JBATEA010000277.1:0-5525 GCA_049663745.1 Steroidobacteraceae bacterium
CCCTTAATACAGCGTCCATCGCCGCGCTCGCGCTGCTCGCGCCGCTCGCGACGGCCCAGATCGAGACCGTGCCGATGAAGGGCATCGGCAACGAATGGGTCAAGAATCTCGAGCTGCGCGGCCGCAGCGACTGGGAATGGCTCGAGACCTATCCCGAGCAGGTCTATTTCGCGACGCGCGTGGAGGCCGAGCGCAACGGCGACATCGTCACGATGTGGATGCGCACCGAGTACAAGAATCCGCAGAGCCCCAGCGCGCACAAGAGCGTCGCGAGCCGCGACGACTGGGACTGCGTGAAGCGCCAGCGTTCGACGCGCGGCCTGATCTTCTACAAGTGGAATAACCTGGAGGCCGACGAACCGATCCGCTCGACCAACCTGCTGCGCTACTGGGAGAAGATCAAGCCCGGCACGATCGGCGAGACGCTGCTCAATTTCGCCTGCAGCATCAAGAACATTCAGCCGGTGATCGCGCCGAAGCCATGAGTGCCGGAGCGGGCAAGGCAGATGGAACCGGCCGGCCCGAATCGTGTCTCAATCTCACCCCCTACCGGTCCGGAGGCAATTATGTTGCGTCTGATCGCCCTTGCCGGATTCCTGTTCGTCACGTCGCTCGCGCAGGCTGCCGATAACGGCTTCTATGTCGGCGCAGGCGCGGCGCAAAGCGATTACGGGTTCTCGAATCCCGACGGTGCGTCGCCATTCGACGACAGCACGAACGGATACAAGCTCATCGTCGGCTTCAGGCCACTCGACAGCTTCGGCGTCGAGGCCAGCTACATCGATCATGGCGATGCCACGGTGCCGACCGGCAACGCCTGCATCCAGTTGGTCGGCGTGCCCTGCCCGGATCGCACCACAGCCTCAGCGACGACTGCATCCCTGTTCGCGGTCGGATTTCTCGACCCGCCGCTCGTCGACCTGTTCGCCAAGGCCGGGCTCAGCAACTGGAAATTCGACGGTCACTCGACCTCGGCGTTTCCGGGCTTCCGGATCAACGAGAAAGGCACGGAGCTCGCCTGGGGCGCGGGTGTGCAAGCCCACTTCGGCAGCCTCGGCGCGCGGCTCGAGTACGAGCGATTCAACATCGTCCAGGACGAAAGCCTGGATACGATTTCGCTGAGCTTCATCTACACGTTTCTTTGATGCTCAGGCCCACTCCGTGAGGCCTTCGCGCGCGTAAAGCGTCTTGAAGGACGGCCGCGCCTTCATGCGCGCGACGTAATTCGCGATCGTTTCCCATTCGGTCGCGGGCTTCGGCATGTTGCGCGACCAGCGCATCAGCATGGCCGCCAGGAAATCCGCGGCCCCGACCCGGTCGCCGACCAGGTAGGGCCCTCCCGAACGGATCTGCGCCTCGACGCGGTCCCAGCATTCCTCGATCCTCGCGCGGGCGCTCGCCTTTGCCCCCTCCACGGCGTCCGCGCCGGCCGGCCGTTCAGGATAGAACCAGTCCTTGTATGCGGCCTGCAGCGTGTTCGACAGGTGAAACATCCAGGTCATGTAGGCGCCGCGCTGCGGGTTTCCCGGCGCCGGCGCGAAGCCGGCCTGCGGGTGGCGCTCCGCCAGCAGCATCAGGAGCGCCGCGCATTCATAGAGCGGCGTGCCGTCCACCACCAGGGTCGGCACGAGGCCATTCGGGTTCAGCTTCCGGTACTCGGGCTGGCGGTGCTCGCCGGCGTCCATGTCCACCTTCTTCAGGTCATGCGGAACGCCGAGCTCGATCAGCATCCAGTGCACGGCGAGGCTTGCCGCCCCGGGCGAGTAGTAAAGCGTGTACATGGACTCCTGTCCTCCTTGGTGCAAACTATCCGGGACCCATGCCCCGAGGTACCACAATGTATACGGGAAGCTGCCTTTGCGGGGCCGTGCGCTACGAAGTCGCCGGCCCCTTCGCGATGATGGCCAATTGCCACTGCTCCATGTGCCGGAAGCATCACGGGGCCATGTTCTCGACCTTCATCTCGGCGCCGGATGCCGGTTTCCGGTGGATCTCAGGCCAGGACAACATCGAGGCATATGTTTCGTCTGAACAGGGCCGCCGTCCATTCTGCCGGACCTGCGGGTCGGTGACGCCCATGCTGCTGCCCGCCATGAACCTGGTGCTGCTGCCGGCCGGCAACCTGCAGGACGATCCAGGCCTCCGGCCGCAGATGCACATGTTCACTGGCTCGCGCGCGCCCTGGCATCCGATCACCGATGGGTTGCCGCAGCATGAAGGCTATCCGCCGCAATTCGGCGGCGGCGCGGGGCTTGCCCGCCCGCAGGTGCCGACGATTCCCGGCGTCACGCATGGCAGCTGCCTGTGCGGCGCCATCGCGTGGGAACTCACGGGCAAGCCCGAGCGCATCCAGAACTGCCATTGCTCGCGCTGCCGCAGGGCGCGAAGCGCCGCGCACGCGACCAACGCCTTTTACCTGCGCGAACAGCTGAACTGGCTGCGCGGCGAAGATGAAGTAAAGAAGTACAAGTTGCCGGGCGCGAAACATTTCGGCCAGGACTTCTGCGGGCGCTGCGGCAGCCCGGTGCCACGCGTCAATGCGGCCACCGGCCGCGTCGTCGTGCCCTGTGGCGGTCTCGACACCGACCCGGGCGCGAGGCCGATCGGCCACATCTTCGCGACCAGCCGCGCGCCCTGGTTCGAGATTACGGACGAGCTGCCGCAATGGGAGGCTTATCCTGCGCGCGCGTAGCGCCCTCGCCGCCGCCTGGCTGCTCGCGGCCTGCGGACCATCGGGCACGCCCGAGGACGAGATCCGCGCGCTGATCGACGAGGCCGAGACGGCGGCCGAGGCGCGCGATGCGGGCGCCTTGCGCGCACTGATCGCCGACGACTATCGCGACGGAGACGGGCGCAGCGCCGACGACATCCGCCGTTACCTGCATGGTTACCTCGTCGCGCACCAGTCCATCCGCCTGATCACCCGCATCGAAGCCATCGAGATCGAGGGCAAAGAGGTTGCACGCGCGCGGGTTACCGTCGGGATGCTGGGGCGCGAGTCGGATTCGAACTGGGATCTCGCCGGCGATATTTATCACTTCGACCTGCGGCTCGCGCGCGAAGACGGCGAATGGCGCGTCACGCGCGCCGGCTGGCAGGCAGACCGGTAGTCTTCTTCATCCAGCGCGTTCCAGCGTTCGCGAAACGCCTGCACCGCCTCGCTGTAGATCACGGCATGGCGCCGGGACAGCAGCAGTGACGACGGCGGGCAGACCCGCGCGCGGATTACGCCGAGATCCGCGGCGGCATCGAAGAGGCTGGGATACCAGCGCTCCCATTCCGGCAGGATCGCCTCGACATGATCACGAAGGCTCATCGGAAGGCGCGTCCGCAGGCGGAGCATTCCGGCTCCACATGTCGCGGTGGATCAGCCACTTGCCGTCCACCTTCTTCCACAATTGAATGAACTTGCCGGATTCGAGCGCTGAACCGTCCGGCGCCTTGACTGTGAAACTGCCCTGGCGGTGAGCGTAATCGCCAAAGACCAGGGTCTCGATTGTCGCGAACGCGAATTTGGGTCCGTCGGGCGGATTGTTCTTCGCGACAAATTCCTGGATCGCCGCACGGCCGCTGACGACTTCGCCGTCCGGCGGCAGCAGCTGCCCGTCCTCCGTGTAGAGCGCCGCGAGGCCGGCCTCGTCGTGGGCCGCAAAATGCGCGACCCAGGCATCCGCGACGTCCTGCGGAAATGGCTCCGGCGCCGGGCTCTGCGTGCAGCCGGCCGTGGAAATCATTGCCAGCAGCATCCATGCAGATGTCCGGATCACTGCGGGCTCCCTACGACGCTGGCGTTGTCGCCGGTGAGTCTGGCGGTGTCGGGGGCGGTCCGTTCGCGCTCCACATGTGGCGATGGATGAGCCAGGCGCTGTCGACTTTCTTCCACAACTCGATGAACTTGCCGACCCTCGGCTCGCCCTCGGACGGATACAGGCCCGTGAATGTGCCCTCGCGGAACCAGTATTCCCCGAGCTTCATGGTTTCGACTTCGTTTATCTCGATGCGCACATTGCCCGGATTGTAGTTCTTCCAGAACTCCGCGATCGCCGCGGGACCGCTGATGATCGGCTGGTCGGGCGGAAGGACCTTCCCGTCCGGGCAATACATCAGCGCGATCCCCGCCGCATCGCCGCTATTGAACGCGTCAAGCCAGCCATCCGCGGCGGCCTGCGGGAAGGATTCCGGCGGACTGGCATTCTGGCAGCCGGCAAGGCCTGCCAGCGCAACCAGGGTGATCCAAGGGGCGAGGTGAAAACGGCTCATGACGCATCCCCCTCCGATAGCCTTCGCCAATCATACTCGCGTCATAGCCGGGTAGCGGCGGGTTCAAAAGCGCCGGCGCGCGAGCGTCAGGCCGTCCCCGATCGGCACCAACGACAGGTCGATGCGCGGGTCCGCCAGCAGGCGGTCGTTGAATTCCCGTATCGCCAGCGTGTCGGCTTCGCGGTTCCCGGGGTCCGCGACCGCGCCGCTCCAGAGCGTGTTGTCCACGGCGATCAGCCCGCCAGGACGGACCAGGCGCAACAGCCGCTCGTAATAGGCGTGATAGCTGCTTTTATCCGCGTCGATGAACGCAAAGTCGTAGCGATCGGCCTCGCTTGCCGCGAGCCGGGCATCGAGCGTCGCGAGGGCCGGCGCAATCACCAGTTCGATCTTGTGCGCGACGCCTGCCAGCTGCCAGTGCCGACGCGCGACGGCCGTGTACTCCTCGCTGATGTCGCAGGCCAGCACGTGTCCGTCCTCGGGCAGGGCGAGCGCGACCGCCAGGCTCGAATAGCCGGTGAATACGCCGACCTCGACCGTGCGGCGCGCACCCATGAGCCGCACCAGCATCTGCATGAACTGGCCCTGCTCGGGCGCGATCTGCATGTTGACGCGCGGATGTGACGCGGTCTCGGCACGCAATGCGGCGAGCGCCGCAGGCTCGCGCAGCGATTTACGCAGCAGGTAATCGTACAGACGGTCGTCCAGCGGCAGCGTGCGGTTCGACATCAGTACCCGCGCTGTACGTCCACCTCGGACAGGAGCTTTCCGCCCGCCGCATAGCGGCGCAGGTTCTCGCGCGCAATCAGCCAGCGTGACTCCTCGCCGAGGTCGGTGACCGCCGCGACATGCGGCGTGATCAGCACGTTCGGCGCGCGCCACAGCGGGTGATCGGCCGGCAGCGGTTCCGGGTCCGTGACGTCGAGGCCGGCGCCGCCGATGCGCCCGTCCTGGAGCGCGGCGACCAGGTCCGCCGTGACCACGGTGCCGCCGCGGCCGACGTTGATGAACAGCGCGCCACGCTTCGCGGCGCCGAAGACTGTCCTGTCAAAAACGCCCTTCGTTTCCGCGGTCAGCGGCAACGCATCGACGATGACGTCCGCGCGCGCAGCGAAGGCGGGCAAATCCTTGCTCAAGCCCTGCTCGCTGACGAACGGCGGCTTCTCATGCGGCGTGTTGCGCGTCGCGATCACGTTCATGCCGAGCGCATTGGCACGGCGCGCAACTTCCGTGCCGATGCCGCCGAGCCCCGCGATGAACAGTGT
>JBATEA010000278.1:0-5802 GCA_049663745.1 Steroidobacteraceae bacterium
CCGCTGCGGGTCGGAAATCCGTCGCTGTCGATCCAGGAGACGCCGAGCGATGCGTCGCCACGCGTGCCGCCGATGCCGCCCTCGAGACTGACGCTCCGGCTGTCATAGCTTCCGGCGCCCGCCTGGATGCTGCCGCCAGTCTCCGTGCGGCGGCGCGTGATGACGTTGATGACGCCGCCGATCGCATCGGAGCCGTAGAGTGTCGAGCGCGGGCCCTTGACGATTTCGACGCGCTCGATCAGCTCGGGTGCGATGTTCTGGATCGCGGCGCTGCCGATGGTGCCGGGATTGATGCGCACGCCGTCGACCAGCACGAGCACGTGATTGGAGTCCGTTCCGCGCAGGAACAGCGAGGTCTGCTGCCCCGGGCCGCCGAGGCGCGCAACCTCGACGCCGGCGCGCATGCGCAGCAGGTCGCCGAGATCCGCGGCCGGCTGGTGCCTGAGTTCCCTGGCAGAGACGATGTCAATGCTCGCGATCGCGCGGTCCGCCGCGATTTCAGTGCGGGTGGCCGTGACGACGACGGGTTCGATTGGGGGCGGTAATGCGTTCATGCGTGCTCCTCCCGAGCGATCGAATCTCGCCGGTCACGGGGAGCACATGGGAGGAGGGGCGAGGGCCCGCACCCCATGCCGCCCACCGCGACTGGCGCCAGCTGACAGGCCGGTTTCCGGACTTACGGCGGCCCCAGATGGGCTTTCGCATCGCCTTCCCACCGGAGACTCCGGCAGTGGCTGCAGGGAAACCTGCGTGATGCGGCTTGCGCCGTTGACCGTTGCGGGGGCAGTGCCGGCATTGCGAGCGACTCGCGCACCGGCTTCCCGATTAGCCCGGGATCGGACCCGGGACACCTGTCATCGCGGCCAATGTAGGCAGCATCGCTGCCGCGGTCAAGCAACCGTTGACGGCCTGCGATCCAGAACGCAGTGTTGCGGCATGGCGAATTCGGCGCGCCTGGATGCAGCGCTCAGCGCCGCCGCCGCTGCGGCGGAAATCATCCGCAGTTCCTACCGGCGCAACATCGAGGTGCGCATCAAGGCCGATCGCTCGCCGGTGACCGAGGCCGATGTCGCCTGCGAGGCCGCGATCCGCGCCGTGCTGCAGGGCCGCTTTCCGGAGGATGGCTTTTACGGGGAGGAGTCCGCCGCAGAGCGCATGGACGCGGAGTGCCTGTGGCTCGTGGACCCGATCGACGGCACCAAGTCATTCGTGCGCGGATACCCGATGTTCTCGACCCAGATCGCGCTGATGCGCCGCGGACGGCTCGAACTCGGCGTGTCCTCTGCGCCGGTCTATGGCGAGCTCGCCTGGGCCGAACGCGGGCAGGGCGCCTGGCTGGACGGCACGCGCCTGGCGGTGAGCCGCATCGGGCGCTTCGAGGACGCGACGATCTCGACCGGCAACCTGAAGTCGCTTGCGGCCGGTCCGCGCTGGGCGGCGCTCGGGCGCATGGTCACGCGACTGGACCGGATCCGCGGCTTCGGCGATTTCCTGCACTACCACCTGCTGGCGGCCGGCAGGATCGAGGCGGTGATCGAATCGAATATCCACATTCTCGATGTCGCGCCGCTCGTGCTCATCGTCGAGGAGGCGGGCGGGCGAGTCACGGATCTCGAAGGCGCGCCAATGTCGCTGACCTCGACCAGCATCCTGGCGAGCAACGGATTGCTGCACGATCCGATCCTCGAGGAACTCAGGCGCTGACGAATACGCGCCGGCCGCGCGACTCCAGTTCCTCGACAGGCACGCGATAGAGCTCGGACAGATTCGCGGCGTTCAGGGTCGTGCCGGCGTCGCCGAACTGCCAGCGCCCGTCGCCGTGCAGCAACAGCACGCGGTCGGCATGGCGCGCCGCGAGGGTCGCGTCGTGCAGGGCCGCGATCACGAGTCCGCCGGCATCCACGCGATCACGAAAGAGTCCCAGGACTTCGTTGCGGTGCTGCGGATCGAGGTGATTGGTGGGCTCGTCGAGCAGGCACACGGCGGCGTCCTGCGCGAGCAAGGTCGCGATCTCGAGCCGGCGGCGCTCGCCGCCCGAGAGTGTCGCGACGTCGCGCGCGGCGAGCTGTGTGAGCCCGACCATCGCAAGCGCCGCGTTCGCGCGCGCGAGGTCCTCGGCGCCTTCCCATTGCCAGAAGGGCAGGTGCGGGTGGCGCCCGATCAGCGCCGTGTCGAACACCGTGGATGGGAACGGGTCCTCGGCTGTCTGCGGCAGCAGCGCGAGCCGGCGCGCGCGTTCGCGGCCGGTCCATGCGGCAAGGGCGCGGCCGTCGAGCTCGACCGAACCTTGCGCTGGCACTCGAAGCCCCGCCAGTGTGTGCAGGGTCAGTGTCTTGCCGACGCCATTGCGGCCGAGCACCGCGATGAACTCGCCGCTCCGCGCTTCGAATGCGAGCGCGCGGACGAGCGTGTGGCCGTTGACCGTGACATCGAAGCCCGGACTCGACAGTCGCGGCCCGCCGTGGCCGCTCAGGGCTGCAGGCGCTGGTGCTGCCATGGCTGGGTCTGGCCGTGCGTGGTGCCTGAGCTCTTGAGTTCGCGTGTCCAGCGCACGCGATCGTGCAGCCGGTGCTCACCCTCGATCCACAGTTCGACGGTTGCGGCCCAGAGGTGATAACCGCCCCAGCCGGGCGGTCGCGGCAGCTGCAACCCGGCACCCGCTTCTTCGGCCGCGGAAACCGGATCCGGCGCCCCGAACCGGGACGCCGTGGCACGCAGTTTCTCGAGAAGATCCCGGCGCGATGCGATCGGTGCGCTCTGCTGGCTGGTGAGGGCCGCCAGGCGGCTCTGCCAGGGGCGGCTCGCGAAATATTCGTCGCTCTCGGCGACGGACGAAGTCACGACCGGGCCCTCGACGCGCAACTGCCGGCGCAGATCGTCCCAGTAGAACACGACGGCCGCCCAGGGCCGGGCCGAAAGCTCATGGCCCTTGCGCGATCCGTAGCTCGTATAGAAGACGAGATAGCCGGGGTCGATCACGATTTCCTTGCATAGCACGACGCGCGCCGACGGCCGGCCGGCGGCGTCCGTCGTGGCAAGCACCATCGAGTTCGGATTGCGCTGGGTCTTTTCCTCCCAGGCCTGGCGCAGCCAGTCCGCCGCCAACGGCATCGGGTTCAGCGGCAACGGATCCGGCAGTGCCTGCACTTTCGTCTGCATGATGCGATGTTAACGCGGCGCCGCCGGACGGGTGTACTTTGCAGCTTGCATGCAGCACCTCCGTGTCAATGGCATCCGTATCAGCTACATCGACACCGGAAATGGCGCTCCGGTCCTGCTGCTACACGGCCTGGGCGGCAGCCATGACGACTGGCGGATGCAGATACCGGCGTTCGCGGCGAGGCATCGCGTGATCGTGCCCGACCTGCGCGGCTTCGGCGCGAGCGAGCGGCGCGAACCCTTCACGATCCCGCAACATGCGCGCGACATGGCGGCGCTGCTGTCGGCCTTGTCGATCGAGCGCGCCGATGTCATTGGCCTTTCGATGGGCGGGGCGGTCGCGATCGAATTCGCGTTGCGTTTTCCGGCGGCCGTCAGGTCGCTGGTGCTCGCGAACACCGCGCCGGGATTCACGCTGACCGACTGGCAGCGCCGGCGCATGGCCTGGCTGCGGGCGCTGCTCGCGCTGGTGCTGGGCGTCGAGGGTGTCGCACGCTGGTCCGGCAAGGGCATGTTCCCGGGGCGCAACCAGGGGCGGCTGCGCAAGCGAATGATCCGGCACGCAAGCCATACCAGTCGCTGGGCCTATCTCGCGACGCTGCGCACGCTGACGCGCTGGAACGCCGAATCGCGGCTCCACGCGATCCGCGCGCGGACGCTCGTGATCGGCGCAGAGTACGACCTGACGACCAGTGAGGAAAAACGCCGCTGGTGCGCCCGCATTCCCCACGGCCGTTTCGTCGAGTTCGCCGGCAGCCACCATCACTCGGAACTCGATTCGCCGGATCGCTTCAATCGCGAGGTGCTGTCCTTCCTGGCCACGGCAAGTCATTGATTAAGCTCCGATTCAGGTAAGCGGGCAGAAACTGCCCCCACGCACCCTGAGGAGGAGCCGTGATGAACAGGAGCACATTGACTGCCGCCACGCTGGCGATGCTGCTGGCGGGTCCGGCATGGGCCGACGAAGACCATGATCGCCAGGGTTATGACCGCTACGACCATCGTTACGACCGGGACGACCGGCACGACCGGAAGGACGACCGGAAGTACGATCGTCGTGACGACCGCCGGCGCGATGACGACAGGCAACGCCATGATGAATGGCGCCACTATGACAACTGGCGCCGCGATGGCTGGCGATATGACCGCGGGCGCGATGACAATTACTGGAACCGAGGTCGCGACTGGCGTTACGCGCCGCCGGTCCGCTATCGCGCCGACTATGGCTACCGCTACGGGTACGAACTGGCCTGGAGGGACTGGGACCGCCATGGTCGGCACGACCGTCGCTGGCACCGGCGTCCGGATTCCCGCTACCGATTCGACTTCGGCTACCTGTCCGGCTACGAAGCGGGCTGGCGCGACGCGGAGTACTACTTCGGCTACGGCTATCGCCCGCGCTACTGGTCGCGCGATCCGTATGGCAGCTGGTTCTTCAGCTTTAGCCTGAGCGGCTGACCGAGGCCACACCGGCCCGCTTGCGTCCCTGCAGGCGGGCCGGTACACAGGGCGGACGCAACACAGGCGGCCGCCCGAATGGATCTCCAGGAACTGCGTGATCGGTTGACCCGGCTCGATGGCGAACTGCTCGGGCTGATTGCCGAACGCCAACGGCTCTCCACGGAGGTCGCGCGCGTCAAGCGCGCGACCGGCCATGCCACCCGCGATTTCCAGCGCGAACGCGACGTTCTGATGAACGCCCGTGCGGCAGCCACCAAGCTCGGCCTGCCACCGGCGCTCGCCGACAAGCTGCTGCGACTGCTGATCCGAAGCTCGCTCGCGACCCAGGAACAGGCGCAGGTCGCCGCCCAGGGTCAGGGCAGCGGCAAGCGCGCGCTCGTGATCGGCGGCGCCGGCAAGATGGGTCGCTGGTTCGTGGATTTCCTGCATTCCCAGGGCTTTACCGTCGAAGTGGCGGACCCGGCCGGCACCGTGGCTCCGCACGCTCATCGCGCCGACTGGCAGTCCGACGATCTGTCGCATGACGTGATCGTCGTCGCGACGCCACTCGGCATCACCCAATCCATCCTCGAGCAGCTGGCCCGGCACCGGCCGCCCGGCCTCGTCTTCGACATCGGATCGTTGAAGACGCCGCTGCGCGCCGGATTGACGGCACTGATGCAGGCCGGTGTCCGCGTCAGTTCATTGCATCCGATGTTCGGGCCGGACACCGACCTGCTATCGGGGCGGCACGTGATTCACGTGGATGTCGGCCGCGCCGATGCCGTGGCCGATGCGCAGAATCTCTTTGCCTCGACGATGGCCGAGCAGGTCGTCACCACGCTCGATGACCACGACCGCCTGATCGCTTACGTCCTGGGTCTCTCGCACGCTGTCAACATCGCGTTTTTTTCCGCGCTGGCGGACAGTGGAGAAGCCGCGCCCAGGCTCGCGAAGCTTTCGAGCACCACCTTTGATGCGCAGCTCGGCGTCGCCTCGCTGGTCGCCGGCGAGAGCCCGGCGCTCTACTTCGAAATCCAGGCGCTGAACGAATACGGAGGCGAGTCCCTGGCGGCCCTGGCCGATGCGGTCGGACGGCTGCAGGCCTTGGTCGCGAACCAGGATGTCGCGGGCTTTGCGCGCCTGATGCGTCGCGGCCAGAGCTATCTCCAGGACCGCGCCGCCGCCCGCCCAGGCTAATCC
>JBATEA010000279.1:0-4949 GCA_049663745.1 Steroidobacteraceae bacterium
GAATGCAGGTGCGTGCCGATGATGCCGGGTTCATCGGCCGGAGTCAGGACGACGGCACCCGCACCGTCGCCGAACAGCACCGCGGTCGCGCGATCATCCCAGTCGGTGATGCGCGACAGGCACTCCACGCCGACCGCAAGCGCGCATTTCGCCTCGCCGAGCCGCACGAACTTGTCGGCCAGCGACAGCGCGTAAATGAATCCGCTGCAGGCCGTTTCGAGCGAAAATGCCGGGCAGCCGTGGATGTCGAGGCGCTGCTGCAACAGCGTGCCGGTGTTCGGGAATACCAGGTCCGGCGTGGTCGTGCCGACCACGATCAGGTCGACGTCAGCCGGCGTCTGGCCCGCCGCCCGGAGCGCGCGCCGTGCCGCATGCTCCGCCATCGAGGAACTCGTCTCGTCGGCCGCGGCGATATGGCGCCGCTCGATGCCGGTGCGCGTGCGAATCCACTCGTCGGTCGTGTCAACGAGCTTCTCGAGATCCGCGTTGGTCAGCACTTTTTCCGGCAGGTAGCTGCCGGTGCCGGCCACGCGCGAGTATCGGTTCACCATCGGCATTCAGTTGCCCTGGCCGGAACCCGGATCACTCCTGCCCGGTTTCCTCGACGGGTGTCTCGATGACCTTGCGGCCACGATAGAAGCCGTCGCGGCTGATGCGATGACGCAGGTGCGTCTCGCCCGTGGTCGGATCCTTGGACAGCGCCGGCTTCGACAGCCGGTCGTGGGAACGGTGCATGCCGCGCTTCGACGGGGACTTGCGGCTTTTTTGTACGGCCATGGAACATCATCTCCGGTTCAGTGTTTCAGCAATTCCTTCAATCCCGCAAATGGGCGCCGCATTTCCTGCTGCGGTGGCCCCATGTCTGCATCGCCCGTCGGCCGCGGCAATTCGGCAGCACACTGCGACTCATCGCCGTGCCTCGGGATCAGCGGCAACGACAACAGCAACTCGTCCTCGACCAGCGCTGCCAGATCCACCCGCCGCGGGTCGCCGGGAATCGCCTCGTGACCGGCCGGCGCGGCGGCATCTTCGCGCTCCACGAAAGCGAACTGCGAAGTCGACTCCAGCGCCTGGCTCATCGGCCGCAGGCAACGCTGGCAGGTCAGCCACAACTCGGTCCGCACCTTCAGTTCGCCGGTCGGGACGCCTCCGGTCGAGTGCAGCGCCAGCCTGGCCTGGGCCACCCCATCGGATGCCGCCAATCGGTCCGCGAGTCGCGGAAAATCGGCGAGCATGAATTGCCGCTCCACGACCGAGCCCGCCGCAGCCAGATTCAACGCGTCAAGCGGCTCTTTCGAGGCCCTGGGCATGGGGGCGGTATCATAGTGAGCGCCGGTGGGGGTGTCAAAAAACTTTCCCGCGCAAATCCTTGTTTTTAAAGCGCTGATCCCATGCCCCAGCCGCTGATCCTCGCCTCGACATCGCCCTATCGCGCGGCACTTCTCGCGCGCCTCGGACTTCCCTTCCTGGTGGCGGCCCCGGGCGTTGCGGAGGACCACCGGCCAGGCGAAGCACCTGCGGCCAGGGCATTGCGCCTGGCGCTTGCCAAGGCCCAGGCGGTCGCCGCCACTCGCCCCGACGACTGGGTGCTGGGATCGGACCAGGTTGCCGACTGCGGCGGCCATGTCCTGGAGAAGCCTGGCACGGCCGATCGCTGCCGGGCGCAGCTCGCCGCCTGCAGCGGCCGGTCGGTGACGTTTTTCACTGCGGCAGCGCTGATGCGTGGCCGGACCACTGCGGCCAGCCAGCACGTCGACCGGACGATCGTGCGCTTCCGGAATCTGTCCGCAGCCGACATCGCGAGCTACGTGCAGCGCGACCGCCCACTGGACTGTGCCGGCGGATTCCGCTGCGAGGGCCTCGGCATCACGCTGTTCGAAGGAATCGACAGCGACGACCCCACGGCACTGGTCGGCCTGCCGCTGATCTGGGTTGCGCGCGCGCTGCGCGAAGCGGGGCTCGATCCGCTGGCCGCGACTCAGACCTGACTGCCCGCGCGACGGGGCAGCCCTGCAAGAACCCGCGCGAGATCCTCCGGCAGTGCGACCGAAATCAGGACGCGCTGCCTTGACCCCGGCCAGCGGAAAGCCATCGTGGTCGAGTGCAGGAACATGCGCCGTAGGCCGAACGCGCGCATGTGCGTGTTGAATTCACGCTCGCCGTATTTTTCGTCGCCCGCCACCGGATGGCCGGCGAATGCCGCGTGCACGCGGATCTGGTGCGTGCGTCCGGTGTGGATTTCGACGTCCATCAGCGAGGCAAGATCGCGGTAGTGCTCGCGCGGCGCGAAGATCGAGACCGCGGTCTTGCCCTCCGCGTGCACCCGGACCATGCGCTCGCCGCCCTGGCGCGTATTCGTCAGCACCGGTGCATCGATCTTCTTGCGGCCGAACCGCCATCGACCCGCGACGAGCGCGGTGTAGTGCTTCTCGACCTGACCTTCGCGCAGCAGCGCATGCAGCTCGCGAAGTGCGGCGCGCGTGCGCGCGACGATCAGGCAACCGCTGGTGTCCCGGTCCAGGCGATGGGCGAGCTCGAGCGGTTCATCGGGGCGCAGCGCGCGCAGGGCCTCGATCAGCCCGAACGAAAGCCCTGAGCCGCCGTGGACGGCGAGTCCGGCGGGCTTGTTGAACGCGAGGATGCGCTCGTCCTCATGCACGAGCGCATCGCGCACGGTCGCCTGCAGCGTCGCCGGAATGTGCGCGCGGGAGGTGCCCGCAGCGGGCGGTTCGCGCAGCGGCGGCAGGCGCACGAGGTCCGTGGCTGAGAGCCGGTAAGCGGGCTTCGCGCGGCCGCCGTTGACGCGGACTTCGCCGCGCCGCAGCAGGCGATAGACGTGACTGCGGGGGACGCCCTTGAGCTCCCGCAGCAGGAAATTGTCGAGCCGCTGCCCATCGCCTGCCGGCCCGGCGAGTAACTTGCGCACCGCGCGCGCGGCAGCTCCGTCGTCACTCACCGAGGTTTCCTAAAGTATTGATTTTCCGGGAGCATTGCTGATATCGTAGTTGCCAGTTTCAGGTCTTACGGTGCAGGCTCCGGGCAGCGGAGCGTGGCCGCTGACCGGTACGCGGTCCCTCCCCCTCGACTGCCGGTTTTCCGCTGGTGTCGCGCCGGGCTGGCGCCGCATGTTAGTTGGTCTGGATAGCCCAGACCATCGCCGGCCGTTCGCTCGGATGTGACGTTCCCGCGCGTGTCGACACTCATGCAGCATGCAATCGGATTCGGGCAGGCGCGCTTGCGCCGCGGGCCGCTTGCGCACGCCTGCAGTCCACGCCTGCGGGGTTGTTGAGCTACCCCTCATGCTGACACGTGACATCGCTTGCCGCGCGGCCCCCAGTACCTCGGAAGGGGCACATGAAGAGAATGCTAGTCAACGCAACCCAGCAGGAGGAGTTGCGCGTCGCTCTGGTTGACGGCCAGAAGCTGTACGACCTGTCGATCGAAATACCGTCACGCGAGCAGAAGAAAGGCAACATCTACAAGGCGCGTATCACGCGCGTCGAGCCGAGCCTCGAGGCTGCCTTTGTCGAATACGGATCGCAGCGCCAGGGTTTTCTGCCCCTGAAGGAAGTCGCACGCGAGTATTTCCGCTTCCAGCCTGCGCCGGGTGCGCGTTTCAACATCCGCGATGTCCTGCAGGAAGGCCAGGAGCTGCTGGTCCAGGTCGAAAAGGACGAGCGCGGCAACAAGGGTGCCGCCCTCACCACCTATATCAGTCTCGCCGGGCGTTTCCTCGTGTTGATGCCCAACAATCCACGCGCCGGCGGCGTGTCGCGGCGCATCGAAGGCGAAGACCGCGACGTTACGCGCGACTCGCTGGAACAACTGCGCCTGCCAGACGGCATGGGAACCATCGTCCGCACGGCCGGCCTCGGCCGTGCCCCGGAAGAGCTGCAGTGGGACCTCGACACGCTGCGCGCCAACTGGGACGCGATAGTCACCGCGGCGGGCGAACGGCCGGCGCCATTCCTGGTTTACCAGGAGAGCGACGCCGTCACCCGCGCGCTGCGCGACTACCTGTCCGACGAGATCGGCGAGGTGCTGATCGACGAGTCCGCCGCGCACCAGCGCGCGCTGGAGTACGTGCAGCGATTCCAGACCGCCGATGCCCAGCAGCAGATCAAGCTTTACAGCGACGACGTGCCGCTTTTCACGCGATACCAGATCGAGAGCCAGATCGAGTCGGCGTACTCGCACACGGTGACGCTGCCGTCGGGCGGAAGCGTCGTGATCGACTACACCGAAGCGCTCGTTTCGATCGACATCAACTCGGCGCGCGCGACCCGCGGCGCCGACATCGAGACGACCGCCTGCAACACGAATCTGGAAGCGGCCGAGGAAATCGCCCGGCAGCTGCGGATCCGCGATCTCGGCGGGCTGATCGTCATCGACTTCATCGACATGGAGTCGAAGAAGAACCAGCAGGCCGTCGAGGACCGGCTGCGCGAGGCCGTGCGCACGGACCGGGCGCGGATCCAGCTCGGCAGGATCTCGCGCTTCGGCCTGATGGAAATGTCCCGCCAGCGACTGCGGCCTTCGCTCGGCGAGTCCACCCACATGGCTTGCCCGCGCTGCAGCGGCATGGGAACGATCCGCAGCGTCGAATCGATGGCTCTCGCCCTGCTTCGCCTGATCGGCGAGGAAGCACGCAAGGACCGCACCACCCGCGTCGTGGCACAGCTGCCGGTGGACGTGGCGACATTCCTGATCAACGAAAAGCGGGAATGGCTCAATCAGCTCGAGGGCCGCAGTGCGACCGACATCGTGCTGGTGCCCGACCCGAACATCCAGACCCCGAATTACTCGATTCGCCGGGTCCGGGAAGACGAGCTCACGCTGCCGGAGAACGCGGTAACCAGCTACCAGATGGCGGCGCAGCCTGCGGCCGAGATCGACTTCAAGACCGAAGCGGAAAAGCGCCCTGCGCCGGCGCCGCCGGCGGTGCAGAC
>JBATEA010000280.1:0-4211 GCA_049663745.1 Steroidobacteraceae bacterium
GCGCTGCGGCGTCCAGATTGCGGCAGGTTCCCGGGTAGCGCGGCGGCTGGCCCGCGGCAAGCTGGGCGCGGCGCGCGACATCGAGCTCGAGCGGCGTGCAATAGCAGGGATAGCTGTGGCCGTCGCGTTCGAGCTTCGCGTAGAGCCCTTCG
This sequence comes from Steroidobacteraceae bacterium, assembly GCA_049663745.1. Lineage (GTDB taxonomy): Bacteria > Pseudomonadota > Gammaproteobacteria > Steroidobacterales > Steroidobacteraceae > SCUD01. The sequence continues at coordinate 153 of JBATEA010000280.1, forward strand.
TAGATCGAACCGCGCTCGGACTGGCGGTAGGGACCGCGACCGTCATCCCGATCCGGGCCGGCGTCCCACGACAGGCCCATCCACACAAGGTCGGCGAGCTGCGCGTCGACGAACTCGGGGGAGCCGCGCCCGCTGTCCGTGTCCTCGACGCGCAGGAGGAATCGCCCGCCGCAAGCGCGCGCCAGCAGGAAGCTGAACAACGCCGTGCGCGCATTGCCAAGATGCAATGCGCCGGTCGGGCTGGGTGCGAATCGCGTGACGATCTTCGGGTCCATCGGCGGCACAGTCTACGGGATCGGACCCGGCGTCTCACGCGCCGAGGTGCGCTAATATCCCCGCGAGGAAACCATCCATGCTGCAACGTGCCTTCATCCTGCTAGTCGCCCTGGTCCCCGTCCTGGCGGGCGCCCAGGCATCGAGTTCGCTCGCGCCGCGGGTCCAGGTCGAGACTTCGGAAGGGACATTCGTACTGGAGCTGGACACCGTGCGTGCGCCGCTGTCCGCCGAGAACTTCCTGCGCTACGTGCGCGACGGCTACTACGATGGCACGGTTTTCCACCGGGTCATCGCGAACTTCGTCGTGCAGGGTGGCGGTTTCGATGCCGGCCTGTCGGAGCGCAAGGGGCATGCGCCGATTCCCAATGAGAGCGGCAACGGCCTGTCGAACCGCCGCGGCACGCTCGGCCTCGCGCGCGAGGAGAGCCCGCATTCCGGCTCGTCCCAGTTCTACATCAACCTGATGGACAACACCGGGCTCGATCCCCTGCCCAGCCGCTGGGGCTATGCGGTCTTCGGCCGGGTGGTCGAGGGGATGGACGTCGTCGACCGCATCGCGCACCTGCCGACCCAGACCGTCGCGAATTTCGGCGCCGACGTCCCGGTCGCGCGCCCGGTCATCAAGCGCGCGTGGGTCGTCGAGTCCACGGAGCCGCCCGCGCCCGCCCCCGACAAGCCCGAGTGAGCACCTGGTTCGTTTCCGACCTGCACCTGGATCCCGCCGCCCCGGAAATCGCGAGGCGCTTTCTTCGTTTCCTGGAAGGGCCCGTGCAGGGAGCGGCGTCTTTGTACCTGCTCGGCGACCTCTTCGAGGCCTGGCTCGGCGACGACGACCCCGAGCCCGCCTATCGTGAAGTGATCGCTGCGCTCGCCGCGGTCAGTGCGCGCGGAACGCTCCTCTACCTGATGCACGGCAATCGCGATTTCCTGCTCGGCGAGCGCTTCTGTGCGGAGACCGGCGCGACGCTCCTCGATGACCCGGTGATCGCGACCCTGGGCGGCGAGCGCTTGCTGTTGAGTCATGGCGACGGGCTGTGCGTGGACGATGGCGCCTACCAGCGGCTGCGCGCGCTGGTACGCGACCCGGAAGTTCGCCGCGGATTCGCGGCATTGCCGCTCGCGAGCCGGCACCGGCTGGCGACCGAGGCGCGAGCCGGCAGCCGCGAACACCTGGCGGCCGCGGGCGAGTACATCACCGATGTCAACCAGGCCGCGGTCGAGACGCTGATGCGCGCAGCCGGCGTGCGCACGATGATTCACGGCCATACCCACCGGCCCGCGACGCACCGGTTCACGATGGACGGCACCGAATGCACGCGGATCGTGCTGGGCGCCTGGCACGGGACCGCGGATGTGCTGCAATGGAACAGCGCGGGCCACCGCTTGCAGCCCTGCCCCTGCTAGGGCGGAAGCCGTTCACTCTCGTTCCAGCTCGTCCCGTTCGTACTCCCGGACCACGTCCACGAGTTGGTCCGCGCTCTCGTAGCGGCGCGTCGGATCCTTGGCGATGCAGTTATGGAGCAGCACCTCGAGATGCCTGATCTCGGCCGGGAGTTCCGGCAAAGGCGCATGCGCGTGCTTGTAGATCACCTGCATCGGCGTGCCGGCGACATAGGGCTTTCGGCGCATCAGCATCTCGTAGAAAATGATTCCGAGGCTGTAGATGTCGCTGCGCGCGTCCGTGTCCTTGCCGTGGCCCTGTTCGGGGCTCATGTAGTACGGCGTGCCGAAGATTTCCCCGCTGGCCGTGATCGCCGCGTCGAGCTCGAGCTGCTTCGACAGCCCGTAGTCGATCAGCGCGACCGACGACTCGTCGCGCAGCATGACATTGCCCGGCTTCAGGTCGCGGTGCAGGACGCCGGCCGCGTGCAGGACCTTCAGCGCCTCGGCCATCTGCCGCAGGAACACCAGTGCCTGCATGGGCGGGATGACGCTCTTGATCCGGGTCCGCAGGTCGCCGAGCGGGAAGTACTCCATCGCGATGAAGGCATGATCGTCGCTGACGCCGAAGTCGAAGACACGAGCGACATTCGGATGGTGGATGTCGGCCGCAATCTGGTACTCGCGCAGGAAGCGGTCGAAGGTGTTCGCCCCGGAGCCGTCGTCCGGAGGCTTGCGCAGCACCTTCAGCACGACCTGCAGGCCGGTGCGATCGCTTTGCGCCAGGTACACCGAGGACACCGGGTTCTCGGCGATTTCGCTGATGAGCTTGTAGCCGCGGATCGTCGCGTCGCCGAAGCGCGTCGCGCGCGGTGAGTCGTCCACGCGCGGCGTCGGCGGCAGCGGCTTCCTGCGCCGCGACTGGGCGCCGCGCACTACCGCGATCAGCCGCGCATGGTCGATCTTGGCCTTGGACAGGCAGGCGTGCGCGCCCGCCGCGAGCGCCGCCTCTTCGGATTCCGCATCCGGCTCAGAAAGGAAGTAGATGACCGGCGGAAATCCGTTGCGGCGGCACAGGTCGCGCAGCCAGTCCATGCGATCAGCGTCGCCCGGCGAGTCGCCCAGCAGGACCGCGTCATAACCGCTGCCGGAAAAATCGGCCGGCAATTTGCCGCGCGCCACCGGGTCGTACTCGGCGATCGACGGCGAATCGAACCCGGTTGCCACATGATGCGCGAACAGCCGCCGGTAGACTTCCTGTTCGTCGATGATCAGAACCCGGGCGGTCATGTTTTTATTTTAGCCTGAGGGCCATCACGAGGTCGCCGACATTCGTGCCGGTCGGGCCCGTGTAGATCAGGTCGCCGGAAGCCTCGAGCAGGCTGCCGCTGTCCGCGGTCGCAAGGCATGTCGCGGCGTCCAGGCCGGCCTCGCGCGCGCGGGAAAGAGTTTCGCCGTCGACGATCGCGCCGGCATCCTCGCTCGCGCCATCGCGACCGTCGGTTCCGGCCGCCAGGATGACAAGCTCCGGATGTCCCGCGATCTGTTGCGCCGCCGACAGCGCAAAATGCTGGCAGCGCCCGCCCCGCCCGGGTCGTGCGGGCAGTCGCACCACGGTCTCGCCTCCCCACAGCCCGAGGTCGCCGGCGCCGACGGCGAACGCGTGACAGACGTCGCGCGCAGCTGCTGCGGCATCGCCGGCGAGCCGCGTGGAAGCGCGTCGTGCATCGAGGCCGCGCGCGCGCGCCGCGCGCACAACCGTGTCCAGCGCATCGTCGAGGCATCCGACCAGCGTCACCTTGCCGACGGTCGCCAGCAGTCCCGAGCCGACCACCGCAGGATCGTCGCCCGGCACATCGGACATCATCAGGCCTTCGACCGTGCATTCCTTGAACAGGCGCGGCAATCGTCCGGCCTTGACGAGGGACAGCGAGGCGCGCCTCTCATTCAGCGCAGCGATGTCGACGGCCTCCGAAAGCGCCCACTCGTTGAGCCGCCGCAGCCTTTCGAGCGTGACACCCGGCGCCAGCACTTCCAGCAGCGATGACGCCCCGCCGGAAACGAGCAGCAGCACGCGACTGCCCGCGGGTGTCGCGGCCGCGAAATCCAGCGCCGCCTTGCCCGCCGCCAGGCTGTTTTCGCCGGGAACCGGATGGTCGCCCGCGATGCAGCGGATCTGCGGGAGCTCGATCAATGCATGATCGAGGCCGTCCGGCGCCGCGATGACGAGCCCGCGTTGAACCCGGGAACCGAGTGCATCGAGCGCCCCCTGTGCCATCGCCGACGCCGCCTTGCCGACGGCGAGGATGCTGACCGGCCGGTCATCCAGGTCGGAGGCGAGAGCCGCGCGTACCCGGCGGCGGCCGTCAACCGCAGAAAGCGCCCCCCGGTACAGCTGCAGCA
>JBATEA010000281.1:0-4280 GCA_049663745.1 Steroidobacteraceae bacterium
GTGTGATATCGCGCGCAGTCCGCCAACTGACCCCGCACTTGCCCTTCCAGGCGACCTCTTGGAAGGAGCCTCTCATATCGAATTCAAACAACGACGGCGAGAGCTGTAGCTCGCTGTCGAGAATGACCAGTCGCACGTCGGCGAGAGCCCAGTTCACCAGAGTTTCACTGGGCAAGGTTACTTGTGCTCGCCACGCAGAATCGTATGGGAGTCCCACGGACGCGGAGCTGTCGCGGCCTGCTTGGAGGTCATGCTATAAATGCATCGTACCGTCGCCATTTCAGGGCGAGTCGGTCCACATTGGAACGCGAGGAGAACCAAGCATGCGTCGTTTCACCCATAGGCTTATATCCGCCATAGCGCCTTTCGTTGCCGGGTTCTTGATCATCGGGGCAAGCGCAGTGTCCAGTGCGCAGGAGGCCGCTCCTGCGGCTGGTCCAATTGCAGTCAACACCCTTGCTCCCGGCGTGACCGCCGAGGTCGTTGCCGCTGGCCCATCCGCACTCGCGCCGGGCCAGACGGTTTACGTCGCCCGATTCGTCTTCCAGCCAGGCGCCGCCATTTTCCCCCATAGCCACCCAGGAACGACGGTGCTCGGCGTCGTCTCCGGCTCTTTTGGATGGACGCTCAAGGCAGGCGTAGCGCACGTGATTCGCGGCGCGGGCGCGGGCGCGACTGGACCGGTCGAAGACCTGACCAAGCCTGGCACCGATGTGGTCCTGAAACCGGGGGACGCAATTTTCTACGAATCCGACGTGACGCATACCGCACGTGGTGCCGGCGATACGGAGGCCGTGATTCTCGGTTCGCTGGTGCTCAAGGCGGGGGCTCCGCTCCTTATGCCGGCCGACATGAAAATGGACGCACCCAAGTCATAGCAGAAATTTCACAACCAGAACCCCGGCCCCGCGCCGGGGTTTTCCTTTCCGGCGAACGGCCGTTTCGGGACGGTGAACGTTCCTTCAGCTGACCAGCCGGTTCGGGTCGGGCTCCGGGCGCCGTTGGCGGTCCGCGGCGGACATTTGTCCTGCGGATCATGTTCTTCACCGAGGAAACCGTGCTATTTTTTGGTAACAAAGCGGGCAGCTCCTGTCCGCTGTGAGGAGGGGACAAATGAAGCACTCAATAAGGAAGGCGATCTTCGTTCTGGCGGTCGGCGCGGCATCGATGATGGCCGCTGCGGGCGCCTTGGCCGAAGAATGGCCGCTCGTTGCCGGCAACTATTGGGAAGTTACCGGTATCGACATCAAAGATGGCGGGGGATTGAAGTACGCGCAGTTCCTCGCGGGAGAATGGAAGGAAAATCTGGAATTCTCCAAGTCGCAGGGCTGGATCAAGGGTTACATGATATTTGCGAACGTGTACGCTCGAGCCAATGAGCCCGACCTCTATCTTGTTACGATCACGGACAGCATCGTCTCGGGCGCCGAAAGCGAGAAGCGCCAAAATGCGTACATTGCCTGGCGCAAGAAGACGATCGCACAAATGGAGAGCGAAAGCGGCAATCGAGCTGAGTATCGCGAGGTCATGAGCGATTCCTTGTTGCAGGAACTGACGATTCGCAAGTAGCCGCCTGGCGTTGGGTATTGACTTTCCACAACCCCGGCTACGCGCCGGGGTTTCTCTTAATTGAATCCAGGCTTCGGACTGGCCACCCACCTGCCGGAGGAACCGGCTGACCGGACGATCCTCAAATTATTGCTGGCGCGGACGGTCGCCGACGTCAATCTTGCGGGCCACATGTAACGAGCGTAACTTCGTGCCGACCAGGCTGGGTCATGGCCGGCAACAGGCTCCCCAGGCTGAGGCAATACAGCGCCAACGCTTTGGGGGTGCGATACATGACGTCTTCAATCACTTCTTTAAGGGCCATCGTCATATCAACGCTCATGGCGTTGCTTGCCGTGGCTTTGGGTGGCTGCGGGTCGTCGCGGTACACGATGGTTGATCCACCTAAACAGGAGGTTTCCAGCTTTAAAGTGCTCGAGATCGGGACCTTCACCAGCGCATTGGCGGACCAGGATTCTCGCGACCTGGCGCAACGGTTTGCGGATCAATTGCACGCGGCCGTCATGAAGGATCGGGAAAAGAATCCCGGCAAGAGCATCTTTGACGAAGTGGTTCGTGCGACGGACCGAACGGACAAGGTCCTTCGCCTTGACGGAACAGTTGTCAGTTTCGAGAAAGGCAGTCGCGCGAAACGCTATTTCATCGGATTTGGAGCCGGCAAGGCTTTTTGCACCATTCAGGCGGTTTTCACTGACAAGGCAACGGCCCAGCAGGTTCTCAAGGCGAATTTCGACGGCGAGTTCAGCATGAGCTTTTTTGGGGGATCGGCGGATGAGGCAGTAGACTCGGTGGTGAAGGCGTTTATTGATTACTTCCGCGACTATTTCGAGAAGGGCGGTCCCGCGAATTGATCAAGAGTGCAGGCACGCGCCCTCGAAAGTCCGTTGAATATCTGGGACCATGACCGAAAGGAGATCACGTCGATGAACAGCAAGCATGTTTCAATTGGCCTGATGGCGGGCGCCACGCTTTTCGGCGCGACGCTCATCGCTTACGCGGGCGAACAGCCCGCCGCAAAGGCAGCCGCGCCTACCGACCAGCAGCTGATCGAGAGCGCCGTGTCCGCGGCGCCGGCAGCCATTGGTCGTGCTGCGGCAGTCGTGACGATGACCGCAGAAGGTACGATGCGCACGCTGCGCAAGGGCACCAATCCCTTCACATGCATGCCCGACGCTCCGCAGACCCCCGGCCCCGATCCGATGTGCTGGGATAAGAATTCCGACGCGTGGATGCAGGCGTTCATGCACCACGGAACGCCGCCAGCCGGCAAAGTCGGACTGATGTACATGCTTGCAGGCGGCACCGACGCAAGCAACACCGACCCGTATGCGGCAAAGCCGACCGCGAAGAATCACTGGATCAAGACTGGGCCGCACATCATGATCGTCGGGGCGGACGCAGCGTTCTATGACCAGTATCCGAAGAGCGCAGACCCGGATACGTCGGCACCGTACGTCATGTGGGCCGGTACGCCGCTGCAGCACCTCATGGCACCGGTAAAGTGATCCCAAAGGTTGCCCGGTACCAGCTTCAAGAGCCCCGGCCACGCGCCGGGGTTTCTGCTTCTGGCGCTGCCGGCGCCGCCTTCGGGGGGTGGGCGCAGAAGTGGACATGATGAAGCGTCGCGATTTCCTCGCGCTCCTCGCGGCCGCCACGACAGCCAGCTTCCCGCCTGCTGTCTACGCGCGATCGCGGACCCTTCGGGTTGGGGTCGTCGGTGGCGGCATCGTCGGCGCAGCGATCGCGATGTGCCTGGCGGACGCCGGTGCTCGCGTGACGGTGTTCGAAAAGGCCGGCCCCGCGATGGGCGCGACGCGAAATTCGTTCGCCTGGCTCAACGCCTTCGTCACCGATCCGCATTACCGCGCGCTCCGGCTCGCGAGCATGGCGGCCTACCGCAACCACGACCGGCAACTGGGACTCGGGATCGTCTGGGGCGGCTACCTGAACTGGGCGACCGACGAGATCCAGGCTGCCGTCGTACGTGCCAATGCCGCGGATCTGGACGGCTCTTCGTTTTCGGTCCGGTGGCTAAGTCAAGAAGAGATCGCGATACTCAGTCCGCAGCTCCAACCAGGTCCGATATCCGCAGCGCTCTACTCTTCGATCGACGGGCACCTCGATCCCGTGTTTGTCACTCGGCGCTTTCTCGACCGGGCAGTGGCATACGGAGCTGAACTGCGTATTCCTGCCGAAGTGCAGGCACTGGAATTTCGCCACGGCCGCCTCAAGGCGGTGGTGACGACGGAAGGCCGCGTACCGCTCGATCGGCTGGTCGTCGCCGCGGGCGTCGACACGCCGTCCGTGCTGGCGCTGGCGGGCTTCAAGCTCCGGCTGAGGCACGCGCCTGGCATCCTCGCTCACAGCGCTCCCATGCCGGCGCTGACGCGCATCATCCATGAGGGTCCTTCGGACCTCAGCTTCAAACAGATGGCGGACGGCAGCCTCGTCGGGACGGACGCGCCCGCACCGCCGGACCGGCCGGAGCACGCTGCGATTCGCGCCGCAGCCGGCGACTTCCCCAACGAGGCGCTGCGCGAGCTGCATGGCAACCGAATCCTCGCCCGGATTGCAGGCGTCGTACCGGCTGCAAAGGACGCACGTCTCGAACGCCTGACGCTCGGCTTCCGTCCGATGCCGACCGATGAGCTTCCGATCGTCGGTCGGGTCCCCGGGGCGCCTGACGTCTACGTCAGCGTCACCCACAGTGG
>JBATEA010000282.1:0-12182 GCA_049663745.1 Steroidobacteraceae bacterium
GCATTGTCGTGGTACACGTGCAGGAATGGCACGAAACCGCGCTCGAAGGCCCCGCGGCAGACCAGCGAAACGAGGCGCTGCGCGTACTTGCGGCCGGTATAGTCCGGGTGGGTGCAGACCGCGCTGATCTCCTGGAATCCGTCGAGGCGCATGCGTTCGCCGGCCATCGCGGCCAGCCGGCTGCCGTCGTAGATGCCGACATAGCGTCCCATTTCCAGCGTGCGCGGCCTGAAGAATCCAGGGAAAACGAGCGCAGTCAGCGCCAGCATGTCGTCACGCTGCCCGGAGGACATCTCGGTGACCGGCGGACCCGGAACTTCGGCGGGCGGTGCATGACAGAGCATCTGCAGGCATGGTTTCCCCTGTTCGAGGATCCAGCCGGGCGGCTGCTCAGGTGCTATGCCCACCAGGTACACGGACTCTCCGTCTCCCACCAGGCTCGTCAGCTGCATCGCGGTGCGGGCGGGTGCATCGCCGACGGCCGCAAACGGCGCGACCGCCGGCGGGTACTTCGCGGCACCGGTCGCCGTGATGGCAAGCGGCGCATGCTGCGTCGTCAGCGAATGCCAGACAGGATTGTCCAGTGGATTGACTGACATGCGGCCCTGTCGTTCAGGCGATGACGCCGAACAGGCTCCCGACAGCGGCCGTCAGGGCCATTGCCAGCGCGCCCCAGAAGGTCACACGGAAGGCGCCGACCGAGATTCGCGCGCCGCCGACCTTCGCGGCAATGCCGCCGAGAATGGCCAGGAACGCGAGCGAAAGCAGCGCAACCAGCCAGACCATCAGCGCCTCCGGCACGACGAAGACGGTCGCGAGCGGAAGCGCCGCGCCGACCGCGAATGAAAGCGCGGAAGCAATTGCCGCCTGCACCGGCCGTGCCTGCAGGATCTCCGAGATGCCGAGTTCGTCGCGCGCGTGCGCTCCGAGCGCATCGTGCGCCATCAACTGGTTCGAAACCTGGGTCGCGAGCGTGGGATCCAGCCCGCGCGCGACGTAGATTGCGGCCAGTTCCTGGTGCTCGGCTTCGACGTCGGTCTCCAGTTCCCTGCGCTCGCGCGCGAGGTCCGAGTTCTCGGTGTCCGATTGCGAGCTGACGGACACGTATTCGCCGGCCGCCATCGACATCGCGCCGGCAACCAGGCCCGCGGTTCCGGCGATCAGCACGGCGCTCTGCGTGGCGCCGGCGGTGGCGACGCCGATCACGAGGCTCGCCGTCGAGACGATGCCGTCGTTGGCGCCCAGCACTGCCGCTCGCAACCAGCCGATACGGCCCGATTTGTGCCACTCACCGTGACGCATGGTCCTGTCTGCCCCGCTCAGTCGTACAGCCGGTCGCAGCCTAATTGGCGATCAAGGCTTGCGGCCGAAGACCAGCAGGACGACGCCGACGCCAATCACGACGACGCCCGCCCACTTGGGAACGTCGATGGAGTCCTTTTCCTTGTAGGAGAGTTCGACGCCGCCGAGATTGGCTTCGTGCTCTTCCTTGGTATAGGTGAATTCGCCATAGGTAATGCCCGCGACACCCGCTGCTATGAGCGCAATGCCCATGGCAGGCTTGATCCAGCCTTTCATGATTGCCCTCCGCTCTCTCGTTCGATTTCGCCGGAGACGCGACGATGCTCATCGCAGAACGGCGGCGCCTTGACGAGCATTATGTGCCGGTTGTACCCCGATGGGAGGCGAGAGTAAACACCGAGGGCCTCGACCGGGCAGGTGAGCGCCCCGGGGTGGATGCGCAACACCAGCCGAGCGGCCTCCCTTGGCCCGGAGCCGGTTCACGACGCGACCGCTTCGGGATGCTGCTCGGCTGGCGTCATTGCCTTGATGTCGGCGACGATCATCGTTCCGGTGCCTTCGTTCGTGAACACCTCCGCGAGGACGCTGTCACGCACGCGGTAAGAAATCACGTGCACGCGCCGCACGCCGCCGCGGATTGCGGCCTCGATCGCCGACGCTTTCGGGAGCATGCCGCCGTCGAGGCTGCCGGCCTGCTCGAGACGTTTGAGACCAGCAAGGTCCGTGTAGGACACGAGAGTGTGAGGGTCGTCGAGGTGCTCGAGGATGCCCGCGGCGCCGGTGCAGATGATCAGCTTCTCGGCGCCGAGCGCCGCGCCGATCGAGGCTGCCACGGTGTCGGCATTGATGTTCAGAACGCAGCCGGAATCGTCGGACGACAGCGGGCTCACGACCGGCATCAGGCCGGCGTCGAGCTGCTTGCGCAATACCGTCGTGTCGATCGAGACGATGTCCCCGACGTGGCCGTAATCCACCGATTCGCCGTCCACCTTGACGGGCGGGCGGCGGATCGCGCGGACCAGTCCCGCGTCCACACCCGAGAGGCCCACGGCATCGATGCCGACCTCGCGGCAGATCGCGAGGATCCGCGTGTTGATCAACCCGTTCAGCACCATCGCGGTCGCGTCGATCGACTTGTCGTCGGTGACGCGGCGGCCGCGCACCATCTGCGGCTCGATGCCGAGCGAACGCTGCATCTCGTCGAGCTGCGGGCCTCCGCCGTGCACCAGCACCACGCGGATGCCCAGGTGATGCAGGATCGCGATCTGCTCTATCAGGCCGCGCGTTCCCGCGGTGTCGACGAACACGGCGCCGCCCGCCTTGATCACGAAAGTCTTGCCCTTGTAGAGCCGGATGTAGGGCGCCGCGCCGCGCAGGGCTGCGATCACTGCAGTCTGGTCTACCCGGTGTGTCACCATCTCGTCAGGGCTCCTCGCTTCAATGAAGCCTGCCCACGGCGACGCCGCCGGGCAGCCGCTAGAGTACCGCCATCTGGACAGCTTCGTCGCGCAGGAAGTCCACGAGATCGAGGACGTGCTGCATGTCAGGTCCAGCCCGGGGCCGGCGCGGTCAACCCGTCAGTCTCGTCGAAGCCCAGCAGACGATTCATCCACTGCAGCGCGCCGCCGGCCGCGCCCTTCACGAGATTGTCGATCACCGACATCACGACGATCGTGCGGCCATCGGCGACGGCCGACAGGTGCGCATAATTGCTTGCGACGACGTCCTTCATGCGCGGCGCTTCATCGAGCACGCGCAGGAATGGCTGGCCAGCGTAGAAGGCGCGAAGCGCGGCAATGGCGGCCGCGGTGTCGAGGGGCTTCTTCAGCTTCGCCTGTACCGTGGCATGGATGCCTCGGGCGAATGGGCCGGAATGCGGCACGAAGGCGAAGTCGCCGTCCTTTCCGGATGCGGAACGGGCAAGTGCGTTGATCTCGGCAGCATGACGATGCGTCAGAGCGTTGTAGGAATAGAGATCGCTGTGGCGTTGCGGGTGGTGGGTGCCAGCGATCGGGCTGCGGCCGGCGCCGGTGCTGCCGGTGATCGCGGACACGTAAATCTGCGGTTCGACCAGGTCGAGCGCGAGCAGCGGCACCGAAGCGAGCAGCGTCGCGGTGCAGAAGCAGCCGGGATGCGCGACATGCGGCGTCGGCGAGCGGTCCAGGTGCTCCGGCACGGCGCAGGTGAATTCGCGCGCACGGTCGGGCGCACCATGCGGGTGCCTGTAGACCCGCGCGTATTCGTCGAGGTCCGCATAGCGGAAGTCGGCCGAGATGTCGACGACGGTCGGCTTGGTGCCGGCGGCGGCAGCGCGGGTGAGCAGCGTGTCGAGCAGCTTGTGCGAGACGCCGTGCGGCGCGGCGGCGAGCACGGCGGAGCGCGGCAGATTCGCGGATCTTTCGATCGCCTGTTCGAGCGAGACGTATTCCAGCCCGCCGCAAGCCGCGGCGAGGTGCGGGAACGCCTTGGCGACCGGCTCGCCCGGCTGGCTGTCCGACGCGATCGCGTCGAGTTTCAGGCGCGGGTGACCGAGCACGAGTCGCAGCAATTCGCCGGCGACATAGCCGGTGCCGCCCAGGATGATCGCAGGCGTCCGGGCGCTCATGGCTCGAGTTCCCGGGAGTGTGCGATCGAGTCGAGGCCGACCGCGGAGATCACGCAATCGCCAAGCGCGGCGCCCGAGGTCATCGCGTTGAACGCAGCGACGCCCAGCTGCTCGCGGACGATGTCCACTCCGACCGAGTTGTCGGTGGCCGGACCGGTGACGACCGCGGGCTCGATGCCGAAGCGGTCGCGCAGCAGCTTCACGCCGCCCCAGGCGGCCACCGGGTCATTCGCGGACAGCACGACTGCCGTCAGCGCCTTGCGGATGTCGGGCGAATCGAGGATCGCCTCGACCCCATAGGCGCCCAGGATGCCGTCGCCGAGCTCGAAGACGATGACGTCGGGCTTGTCGCCCGCCATCTCTGTCAGCATCGTGCGCGTCAGCGCCGGGCCGTTCTTCGCCGTCGTCGTGACGACGCCGAAATCTGTGAAGATCGACGTGCGGCGCGCGCCGGAATCCTCCATTGCAAGGATGTCGCGGCGCAGCGAGACGCCGGTCGCCTTGAAGGCGTCCACCGTGAGTCCGCGATGCCGCATGCGCGAGATCATCGCGCAGGCCGCCGCGGTCTTGCCGGCCTCCATGCAGGTGCCGGCGAGCGCGACGACCGGCACGCCACCCGTGTCGAGCGTGGCCGCGAGGTCGAGCCTGCGCATTCCGGCACGCGCCGGCACGCCGATGCGCTCGCCGAGGTCAGGGAAGTGCAGCACCGAACCGAGCACGCGGCAGTCGAAGGGCCGGCCCTTCTCGGGATTCGCGGAGTCGCAGACACCCAGCACGCCGCCGATGTTCAGCATCTGGATCACGTCGCCAGCGGCCAGCTGCGCGGGCAGGTGACCCGAATAGCCGAACAGCGCCTTGCGATGGCCCAGCGCGCCGACGACCACGTTGCCGCGTGCGACCTTCGCCATCCGGCCGCTCGTCAGTTCGAGCGTGTTGTACTGAGCCTTGTCGGTCAGGATTTCAACCGCGAGCACGACCCCCTCCTCGCAGGGAATATCGGTCGAGATCCGCAGTTCATTCGACAGCCCGCAGGCCTGCGTGACCGAGGCGATCTTGTCGACGATGATCGATTTCATCATTGCTTTTGGCCCTGGGAAAAGGCGGGCAGGGTGGGCGCGTCAGCGCCCGACGAATGGGTGAACATGCGCATGCTCAGACCCCGAATTTCTGCTGGAGGCGGGCGCCCAGGCGGCGCTGCGCCGCGGCACCCCCGGTTGCAACGAAGATCGTGTCGTCGCCGGACAGCGTGCCGACGATCTCCGGCCACTGCGCGCGGTCGAGCACGATCGCGACGCTCTGCGCGGCGCCCGCGCTCGTGCGGATCACCGTCAGGCAGGGCCCGGCCGCCTGCAGGCCGAGGACAAATGCAGCGACCGCGGCAAAATCATCGGGCGCCGGCGCCGGTTCGTCTGGCAGCACGTAGCGGTCGCCGCGCTTCGCGACACCGAGTTCGCGCAAGTCGCGGCTGACGCTCGACTGGGTCGCGTGATGGCCGGCCCTGCCGAGCAGGCGCACGAGATCCGCCTGCCGGCCCACGGGCGAGCGCGTGATGATGCGCCGGAGCGCCTCGCGGCGCGCCGTCGCTGCCTGTGTGCCATTTATCTGCGTCCGCGCTTGCATAAAGTTGCAGGACACTTGCATAAATATGCAATCGTCGTCAAGCACGGCGCCCGCGGGACAGCTCAATGCTCGATGCTGTATTCGAGGTCGATGGCCGATTCGCTGCCGGTCTCGGTGGACACCACCCAGCGGTCTCCGATCGTGTAGCGAAGCTTGATGGTGTTGATCTCGTCCACCAGCGAGATGCCATAGCTGACGTAGAGCCGCGGCGACAGGAACTTGCCGAGCACGAGGGCCGAGCGTGCGTTCGCGTCCTGGGCGACTCCGGCCTCGTCGAGTCCGACATAGCGGCCCAGCTGGCCTGCGAGCATCGCGCTCCCCTGCGTCGCGAGGCTCGGGCTCTGGGCCGCGAGGCTTCCGGCCTCGGCGTCCTGGAAGCTGTCGAGCGTCCGCCCGATGATCAGCATCGAGGCGATCTGCGTCTGCGACAACGGTGGCTCCGAGTACAGGGTCAGCTGCGGTTGGCGAAGGCGGCCGCGCACGATGACGCCGACCGTGTAGCCGGGCAATTTACGTGAGGCGCGCAGGTCGACGCCCGGATCGGTGACTGGTCCACCGGTGAACAGGAGGCGCCCGCGCTCGACGTCGAGTTCGCGTGTGTAGGCCCTGTAACGGCCTTTCTCGATCTCGAGTTCGCCTGAGGCGGTTGCAGCCTCATGCGGTGCGCTGCGCGCGCGCACGGCTCCGGAAATGCTTCCCTTCAGCCCGTAGGCGTCGAGGTTGACGCGTTTGCCGAGCAGCAAGCGCAAATCGCTGGCTACCTCGAATGAGGCGCCCTCGTCAGCCTGCTCATCCGGCCGCAGGATGCGTTCGTCGGTCGAAACCAGCACCGCGCCCGCGGTCTCCGCGGGGGTGATGCGCGCCTCGGGAATCGTGACGCTGCCGGTGACGTCAATGTGCCGATCATCGAGCGCGAAGCGCAGATCCGGCGAGGCGAGGATGCGCGCTTCGGGCACGTCCACGAGTAGCAGCCGCGTGCCTTTCATCGTGAGCACGCCATTGATCCGCCGGTCCTGCCAATTCAGCCGCCCGTCCAGGTCGAGCGTTCCGCTGCCTGCGGTGGCCGTGGCATTGAGGCCCAGCCCGGTCTGCTGCAGCGCCAGCGTCGCCTGGATGCCGCGCAATCGCAGGTTGGCCTGGTAGAAATCGAGAGTTCCGTCGGCGAGCTGGACCTGGCCCGCGAGCAATGGCGTCGCGACCCGTCCGGAAACCGCGAAATCCACTGTCAGGCTGCCGGAGGCATGATCGATGTCGTCGAAAAACAGTGGCAGCAGGTCGAGTCTTCGCGTCGCACCCCGCACCTTGCCGGAAATCGGCAGCTCCGTGAATTTTGCATCCGCCCTGCGTTCGGCGACCAGTTCTGCCGTCAGGTCGGCGCCGACGGCATCGGCGAGCCGGAGGTTCAGCCGATGACGATCGACATCACTTTGAAGCGTCAGCAAGGTCCGCCCCAGCGCGATGGACTGGTCCTTGCCGCTCACCGTTTGGTACTGAAAAACAGCATCGCGGATCTCGGCCTGTATATCGGCGAGCCAAGGCTGCCCGGCCTCGCCGGAGACGCGGGCTTCGACGAATAGCAGTCCCCGATAATGCGGCCGCCCGGGCACCTTGACGATGAGCGCCTCGAGCGGGAAGGACTGCGTGTGGGCCTGTAGCGACCAGTTGGCGTTGCGCTGCCAGCGTCCTTCGACACAGACGCGGCGCGCGCCGGCGACGAGGCATGCCGGCGCCAGTTCGACCATGTCGGCGGAGGCCAGCAGACGCGTTGGCGTCTCGAGCTGGTAAGGCGGGGTGCGTGGCCCGGTCGCGACAATGCTCTCGGTTTCGAGCTTGTATCGCTGATTGAGGTATGAGCCGCGGCCCTGCAATTCGACGGCATCCTCGCCCGCGCCAACACGAAACTTGATGCGGTGATCGCGCATGAAGCCGTCGAGCGACAGGCGTGTGTCCGTCAGGGTCTGTCCGGCGATGCGCAATCCGGCGGTGCGCAGGCGCAGCCAGGATGACTGGCGATCCTCGAGGTCGATCCTCGCATCGGCCGAAAGAACCGTCGCCTTGTCTTCATTCCAGGCCAGGTCGTGGCCGGTGAACGCGAGATTGACTGACGAGCCCCGGACCTGCAGTGTGGCGTCGATGTGGCCGCCCAGCTCGGGCAGGAAATCGGAAAGATCATCGGCAATGAGCCGGCCATCGAGCGACTGGTCGCGGCCCAGCGCTCCGTCGAGCCGCAGACGCGCGGACCCGACCGCGAGCGCAACACGTTCGAACTGCATATGTGCATTCTGGCGCCGGACGATGCCGCGACCGCTCACGTCCTGTCCGCGGAACTTGCCCGAAAGGTCCGTGACCGCCACGGTCCAGTTCGCGTCCTTATCGAGACCGGAGCCCGAGGCGGCGTAGGCGAAGGACAGCCGGCCCGGCAAGTCTTTGCGCAGTGTCGCCGGATTGACGGCGTGCGCGCGGCCGGAAATCGTCCACGCCCGATGCGAATCGCGGGTCAGCATGCCTTGCGCTTCGATGCGTCCACCGAGTGTATGCAAGGTCGATTCCTCGACGATGAGCTGCGTTGCCGTGACGCGGCCCACGGCCCGGCCCTCGACGGGCGGCGCGTCCTGCCGCCTGAAAACCCCGGTCAGCCGGTAGCCAAACTCGCGCCACCCCTCGGCATTCAACATGCCCGTGCTCGATCGAATGGCTTCAGGCCCGACCAGCGGCCAGCCAAGATCAGTCCATTCGGCCTGCATCGCATATGCTGGTTTCTCGCCGAAATGTATTGCGCCATGGATCCGGACGTTGGTCGCACCCGGCACCGCAAGCACCAGCTCCGACACGGTGACAACGTCGTCGGCGAATCCGGCGGTTCCGGCAGCCGTGACGCCGGACGTCGGCAACCCCTTGCCGTGAATCGTACCCGCGGCGGTGTAGTTCGAGCGATCCCCATGCCCCTTGAATGATCCATTGAGCGGGCCGAGCGGGGCCGGGTCGAACCACTGGTTGAGATCGAGCTGCTCGATTTCGGCCGTGCCCTCCCAGCGCAGCACCCCGGTCAAATGCGTCAGCAGGATGTCGGCTGTTCCCTTGCCGGGCGCCGCGACCTGCGCGCGCACCTGCAAGCGATCGAGATCGCCGCTCAGCTGCGCGACGCCGATCAGTTCGCGTTCAGCCAGCAGCGACCAGGCGGCGCCGCCTTCAATCGCGATGGGATCGCGCGCCAGAAGACGGCCTGATGCACCGGCCACCGCCCAGTTATCGGCCTCCGTGGCGCCATCCCTGAAACGGATCTGCGAACGCGTGATCGTCGCCGAGCCCGCAAGCCCCCGCAGCCGTAAATCGGCGCCGTGCAATGACGTGATCCTGAGTTCGGATACCGCGAAATCGTCGATCGCGAGTGTGAGCCAGCGCGACATGAATACCGGCGGCGTAGGCGGACCGGTGCGGTCGTGCACCTGGATTGCTACCGTTGCCTCCCGCACGCGTTCGGCCGATATCCTTCCGGCCATTATCGCTGACGGCTCGAAATCGGCTTCGAAACCAGTGATCCGGATGGTCGCACGCGCGTGTTCAATGACGATCACGTCGGCCCGCAGTGGACCGATCAACCGTCCTTGCGCACCGCTGATGCGAATTCTCACGATTTCCAGTGATTCCAGCATCGCGACCGCACGGGCAAGGCCGGCCCCGCTCGTCAGGAACCAGGCGGCACCGGCGCCAGTGAAGAGGATCACAAGCAATGACAGGATCAGCAGCCACCGGGTCTTCGTTTTCATCGCCGGAGGCACCCTAGAGTTCCGGCGTAAAATTAAGGTGCAGCCGCGGGCCGCGATCCGGCTCGGAGATCGACTGCGCGACGTCGAGCCCGATGCTCAGGAACGGCAGGCGATAACGCAAGCCGATGCCGGCGGAATATTCGAGCCGGTCGCCGAAATCATTGATGGCATTGCCCCCATCCATGAATATCGCCGCGACGAGGTTGCGCGGCAGGTCGCGCTGCAATTCGACGCTGCCGGTCAGGAGGTGCCGGCCGCCGATGTGATTGCCGTCGGCATCGACCGGCGAAAGTTCCTGGTAACCATAGCCGCGCACGCTGCGGTCGCCACCGGCAAAAAAGCGGTATTGGGCGGGCAGTTCCTGGAAATCGCCGACCGCACTCGCACCGAGTTCCGCGCGCAGCTGCAGGTGCCAGCGATCTGCGAGGCGGAAGCGGCGCTCGTCGCGCATCAGCAGGCGCGTAAATTCGGTGTCCGAACCCAGCGCCGAAGTGGAACCGATCAGCTCGACCTGGAAGCCGCGCGGCACTGCGTTGACGCCCAGAAAGCCCGGCGGCAACAACGAATACGCGATGCCCGGGACCAGCAGCTGGCTGCGAGTGCTCGAGACCGAGGTCGTCGTGTCAGTCGTCGTCGTGACATCGTCGCGCGTGACATCGGCGGTCACCGAAATCACGCGCTGCCAATTGCCGCGCACCTGGCTCAGCGCCACCCTGAAGCTTCCGCCGGTCGTCTCGATGTCAGCGCGCTGTTCACGAAAGCCGCGCAGCTCGAACGACAGCTTCTCGAGCGCCGGGTCGGTCCAGGGGATTGCATAGGTCAACCGCACGGAGTCCTCGATGCTTGAGCCGCGGATCTCCGCACGCATCCGGTGCCCGCTCGAGTTCACGCGGCGGTTCTCCCAGCCGAGCGTGCCGCGCGCCCGCGTGTCCGTCGCGTAGCCGACGGCAATCGTATAGTGGTTGCGCTTGTTGGGTTCCGAGGTGATGCGGATCGGGGCGATCTTGCGCTCGCGATCGCGCTCCTCCGGCAGTACCTCGACGACCGCGAAGTACTGCGAATCATCCAGCGCGAACTGCGTGCGCAGCAAGGCGCCGGCGTCGTACCAGTCGCCCTCGCGGTAACGCAGGTAGCGTTCGACGAATTGCGGCCGCAGGAAATCCTGCGCGATCGTGGTCGGGCCGAAGCGGTAGCGCTCGCCGGTGTCGAGCGTGATCCACGCGCGCGCTTCGTGGGCAGCCGGATCGACCAGCAGTTCGCCGCGCGTGAAATCGGCGTCGAGATAGCCGTTGCCGGCAGCGGCACGCAGCAACTCGCCCTTCAACTGGTCGTAATCAGCATGGCTCAGGCGAAAGCCCGTCTTCAGTTGCGAGTGCGCGAGCACTTGCCGCAGGACCTTGTCATCGCGGCCGCTGCCGGAGATCTCGACCTGCTGCTCGACGAGGATCACGGGTGGGCCGGTATCGATCTTGACCACGACGCGCCAACCCTTCCCGATTCGGGTGAGTTCGGTGCTGACGACGGGTTCGTAGTATCCGTACGGACGCAGCGCCGTGCCGACTTCACGGGTCGCACGCTGCACCAGGCGCCCGACCACATCTTCGTCGAGTTCCTGTGAGCGCGCGTGACGCTTGAGACTCAGGATTGCGAGCACGTTTTCGAGCAACGGTCCCTCGACGCCTTCAATCTCGAGCTGGATTGCGTCCGCCGCGCGCGCGGTTGACGTCCAGGACAGGCCGGCAATCAGCAGCAGGGTTGCAAGTGCGCGGGTCATTTCCGGGACTCGGACTGGTACACGAAGCGGACGCGAACGCTCACCGCTCCGTCAACCTGATGGCTTCGCTCCTCGATGTTGACCCGGCCGTCATTGCCGATCAGCACGACCGTGCTGCAGCGGGTGCCGTAGCCTTTGCTCACGATGAATGCCGCGGACAACAGGCGCTCCCATTCGAGCCCGATGCCGGTGTCCGGGAGCGCGTCGTCGTCGGCGATCGTGCGATCCGAAAGGATCCGCATGAGCGCCTCGGGGCGCGGGCAATCCCTCGCGAGTTCGAGCTCGAATTGCTCGCGTGTGCGCACGAGTTTTGGCCAGGGCGTGTCGAGTTGCCGGTTGCTGAGGCCATAGATGCCCGGCGGCAGCGCACGCGCTGCGGGTTCCGGATGACTCGTCACGTAGCCGAGGCCATCGTGATCGAGTGCAAGCAGGTTGAAGCCGGCGAAATTACCCGCGCGCGCCGCGGTCGCACGCGCGAACTCCACTGCGCCCTGCCGGCCACCGAGAAAATCGCCGATCAGCGATCCGCGCGAGGTTGCTTCGGGCCGCGGCGATGACGGGTCGCGGTAATTCGTCACGAGCGCCATGCGGCCCGAGGCATCGAGACCCAGCCAGCTGCCGCCGGCCTGCATATCGCGTCCCGCGAGGATGCGCGGCCCTCCCGTCCACCAATGCAACGGAAGCGCGGGCCGCGCGTGGAACTCGTCGCGATTTGCGGCGATCACCAGCGAGTAGTGCGGGTGTATCCGGTAGCCGATGAGCACCAGGCACATCGCAGACTCAACGTCGGCGGCGCCGGGCGAGCAGCGCGGATCCGATGAGCTCGCCTGTGGAGTAGATCGGCTTGGCCACGCCGCTATCAGCAACGACGACGCCAGCGGCGAGCGCAATGCCGGTCACGATCGAGAGACCGACATTCACCGGCGTTGGTCCCAGCCCCGTGCTCCTGGTTCGTCGGCAAGCGGACGGGCGGCGCCTTCGTCATACCACTCTTCGATCAGCCGGAATGCAATCGACTGCGGAAACGGCAGCAATGGCGTGCCGGCGGCAATTTCCGCACGGCTGAACCAGCGCGCATCCTCGAGTTCCTCGTCATCGAGTCTGATATCGGTCG
>JBATEA010000283.1:0-1545 GCA_049663745.1 Steroidobacteraceae bacterium
GCTTCATCCTGGCAAGCTGGGTCGTGCCGCGGAAAACTTCGCCGTCTCCCCGCCGGATGCAGAGTGAAATTCCGCTCGATGGCGCCAGATCGCGTTCCAGCATCAGTAGGCAGGGTCCAAGAGCACAACTGCCATCGTAGATCTTCGCCTGCGGCAAATAGAGCGGATTCTCTCCCTCGATGCTTCGCGAACTCATGTCGTTACCGATCGTGCAGCCGAAGATGCGGCCTTCGCGATTTACGGCGAGCGCCAGCTCCGCCTCCGGTACGTTCCATGAAGAATCCGAGCGGATCCGCACATCGCTGCCGTGGCCGACGACTCGGTGCCGGGTCGCCTTGAAAAAGAGCTCGGGCCGCTCGGCCCGATAGACGCGGTCGTAGATGTCGGCTTCGCGCCCCGATTCCTCCATGCGGGCATCGCGGCTGCGGAGATAGGTGACACCCGCCGCCCAGACCTCCTGTGCCTCGAGTGGCGGATCCAGGCGTTCCGGCAAAGCGCTGTTACCGCCAGCCTCGAGACGAGAGCGCAGCCATTCGATCGGCTCGCCTGCACGAAACAGCGCATCGAATGAGAATTCCGCTGCCCGAAACCAGCGACTCCCGACGCAGACCGAAACGCCGCCGGGCGTGCAATAGACCTTCACTGGAACTTGTAAGCGACCGACATCGCGGCGACGCCGATCACGTAGAGCAGCAGTGCCACCGCGATCAGCGCCCTGGCGCCCGCCTGCGCCTTTGCAAACTCGCGCCACAGGAAGACACCCCAGAGCGCGCCGACCATGGGCGCGCCGCTGCCGATACCGACGCTGATCGCGATACCGACCATCCCGGCCGATATGAAATTGAACACGGTGCCGCTGCACCAGACCGCTCCAGCCAGCAGGCCGAACACGTGCCAGCTGGTGCGGCCCTGAAAATATCCCCCGAGGCGGCCGGCATCGCCGATGAGCGGGCGCCTGATCAGGATCGGTATCGCAATCAAGGTCGCGACGAATGCGCCGGCGGTAAAGAAAGTGGACACCGTGTAGGCATCGAGCGCTTGCTCGCCGGTGATGGCGGCCGTCACGAATGGCGGAAAGAACCCGATCAACAGGCCGGAAATGAGCGCCGTCGCAATGCCCCTGCCCTTGTTCGGCGCCACGACGTCGCCGAGGCGTCGATATGCCGCGGCGGTCGTCTGCGCGGCTGCCAGCAGGATCACGGCGCTCGTCGCAAGGATCATCGGATTGCCGACCGGCTGCAGCAGGTAGCTCGCGCCGATCCCGAGGACGATGGCCGGGATCGCGGCGATCGGAAAGGCCACGGCCAGGCCGGCAATCATGATGCTGTTCAGCAGCAGGATGTTGCCGAGGTTCCAGATGAAGCCGCCGACGGCGGCGAACAGGACCTCGCGCTGCCCGGACTGCAGCAGGCGCGCGAAGTGATCCGGCTCGCCTGCGCCTGAGCCGAGCGTCTGCCCGAGCAGCACTGCCGTCAGCAGGAAGCCGATGGAGAAGTCGATGTAGAAGTACTCGAGCCGCCATCCAGCGAGCTTCTTGAGGAAATT
>JBATEA010000284.1:0-6156 GCA_049663745.1 Steroidobacteraceae bacterium
CCAATACACGCTGCGCCGCCCCTGCCAGATCCACGGCATTGGGATTCATTCCGGCAAGGAAGCCCATGTGACCGTGCTTCCCGCGGCGCCCAACACCGGCATCGTGTTCCGGCGCATGGACCTGGACCCGCCCGCCGACATACCGGCGCGCGCGACCAATGTCACGGATACCACGCTTGGCACGACGCTGGCGGTCGGCACGGCGGGCGTCTCGACCGTCGAGCACCTCCTGTCGGCGCTCGCCGGTCTCGGCATCGATAACTGCTTCATCGAACTGACCGCCGGCGAAGTGCCGATCATGGACGGCAGCGCGGGTCCTTTCGTGTTCCTGGTCCAGTCGGCCGGCATCGAAGAACAGGGCGCGCCGAAGCGCTTCGTGCGCGTGCGGCGCCGCGTCGAGGTCGAGGACGGCGACAAGTGGGCGCGCTTCGATCCGCACGAAGGTTTCCGCGTGAACTTCGAGATCGAGTTCGATCATCCGGTGTTCCACCGCCATGCGCAGCGCGCGACGATGGATTTCTCGACCACGACCTTCCTGCGCGAAGTCAGCCGCGCGCGGACTTTCGGATTCATGCGCGACCTCGAGTTCCTGCGGGCGCGCAATCTTGCGCTCGGCGGCACGCTCGACAACGCGATCGTCCTCGACGACTACCGCATCCTCAACGAGGACGGGCTGCGCTACGAAGACGAGTTCGTGCGCCACAAGATCCTGGATGCGATCGGCGACCTGTACCTGCTGGGGCACTCGCTGATCGGCGAGTTCACCGGCTTCAAGTCGGGCCACGCACTGAACAACCTGCTGCTGCGCACGCTGCTCGCCGATGCGACGGCCTGGGAGGAAGTCACGTTCCGCGATGCCGGCGCGGCGCCCATTTCCTACGCCGGGACGGCGAACGCGACCGCCTGATTCAGCCGCGGCCGGCGCGCACCTTCACGACGACGCGTTCGATCGCGCTGCCGAGTTCGGCGGCGAGCGGCTCCGTGAATTGCGGTGCCAGGTAGCGCAGGCGTGTGCCCCAGGCGGCGGAGCGCACCAGCACGACCAGCCTCCCGTCCTTCAGGACCGCCCCCCAGACTTCCCGGGCGAGCTCGGGTGGCAACTGCCGCTGCAGGCCCGCCAGGGTCCTGTCGGCCTCCAGCGCGCCTTCCCGCAGGCGTTTTAACATTCCCTGGCCCTGCGCCAGCAAGTCACTGACCGGGGTCAGTTTTTTCATTTGGGGCCGTGCCTGCCGGCCGCCGGACTGCGAAAGTACTTGAGTTTCAAGGCTTTTTTTGGCATTTTGCCCTGCATAAGGGGACCCCGCGGGGGCCCCGGGGACCGGCAATATTGGCGCATGCCCGACGGGTGCAGCCAAGTCTCATGGTAACCGCCGGCCATTGTGAAGGGATCCGCGGAGTTCTTGCAGAGCATGACACCCAGCCGATCGGCCTGGCCGCAGAGTGCGAAGCATTCGCAGTTCCGGCCGCTATTGATTTCCATTTCCGGTCTCGCGCTGCTGGCATTGCTGGGCGGCGCCTTCGTCGCGGGCAGCCGTTACGGCAGCACCGGGCCGCTCGGCGAGTTCACGCTGGCGCGCTGGAACGAGGACCTCGCGGCGCAGCGCGTGGCGCTCGAGAAGACCCGCGCAACCGTCGAAGACCAGGTCGCGGCGCTCGCGACCCGCGTCGGCCGCATGCAGGCGCAGCTGCTCCGGCTCGATGCGCTGGGCCGGCAGCTCACCGAGGTCGCAAAGCTCGATCGCGGCGAATTCAATTTCGACCAGTCGCCGGCGGTCGGCGGGCCGCGCTCGGAGACGGGCGCAGGCCCGGTCGTGCCGGCGCTCGACGAGATGCTCGATTCCCTGGGCGCGACGATCGACGATCGCGGCCGCCAGCTGACCGCATTGCAGAACCTGATCCTGACCCGCGAACTCGCGCGGCAGATCGTGCCGGGCGGGCGCCCGGTCGAGTCGGGCTACATTTCGTCGCTGTACGGGCAGCGCACCGATCCCTTCGATGGCCACAATGCCTTTCACCAGGGACTCGATTTCGCGGGCACGGCCGGCACGCGCGTGCTCGCGGTCGCCGACGGCATCGTCAGTCATGCGGGCGTCGACGGCGGCTATGGCCGCCTGATCGAGATCACGCATGGCAACGGTTACGTCACGCGTTATGCCCACAATGCAAAGCTGCTGGTGCTGCAGGGCAAGACGGTCAAGCGCGGCGACCCGATTGCGCTGATGGGTTCGACTGGCCGCTCGACCGGGCCACACTTGCACTTCGAAGTGTTGCGCGACGGCCGCCCGGTCAATCCGCTCTCGTTTGTCCGACGCTGATCGCTCGGACCTGAACGAAATCCCGCAAGCCGAGTCGTAGTAAACTGCCGGTTTTTTCCGGTGGCTCCAGTTGGAAATTGTCCCGACTGACCCTCACGGTTCGAGGTCCCAGGCCCTTGTTGAAACTCTTCACGCGGATCTTCGGCAGCCGTAACCAGCGGCTGCTGCGCCAGTACGACCGCCGCGTGGCCGAGGCGAACGGCCATGCGGACGCGTTGAAGGCGATGAGCGATGCGGAACTGCTCGCGCAGACCACGAAGCTGCGCGCGCGCCTTGCCGCGCGCGAGTCGATCGACGACGTGCTGCCGGAGGCCTTCGCGACGGTGCGCGAGGCCGCGACACGCGCGGTCGGACTGCGTCCGTTCGACGTGCAGCTGATCGGCGGCATGGTGCTGCATGAAGGAAAAATATCGGAGATGCGCACCGGCGAGGGAAAAACGCTGGTCGCGACGCTGCCGGTCTACCTGAACGCGCTGTCCGGCAGCGGCGTTCACGTGGTCACCGTCAACGAATACCTCGCGCAGCGCGACGCCGAGTGGATGGGACCGATTTACCGGTTCCTGGGCCTTTCGGTCGGCGTCATCACCAGCGGCCAGCAACCCGCCGACAAGCGCGCGGCCTACGCCTGCGACGTCACCTACGGCACAAACAACGAATTCGGCTTTGATTACCTGCGCGACAACCTGGCATTCAGGCTCGAGGACCGCGTCCAGCGCGGCCAGCATTACGCGATCGTGGACGAGGTGGACTCGATCCTGATCGACGAGGCGCGCACGCCGCTGATCATCTCCGGGCCGGCCGAGGAAAGCACCGAGCTCTACGTCAAGATCAATGCGCTGGTGCCGCGCTTCAAGCGGCAGGCCACCGAAGAAGGCGAGGGCGAATTCTTCGCGGACGAGAAGACGCGCCAGGTGCATCTTTCGGAGGCGGGCTTCGAGAAGGCCGAGGAACTCATGTCGGAGGCGGGGCTGCTGCGCCCCGGCGAGAGCCTCTACGACACGGCCAGCATCCGGCTGATGCATCACCTGAATGCGGCGCTGCGCGCGCACGTGCTATACAACAAGGACGTCGAGTACATCGTCCGCGGCGGCGAGGTCATCATCGTCGATGAATTCACCGGCCGCACGATGCCGGGGCGGCGCTGGTCGGAGGGCCTGCACCAGGCGGTCGAGGCCAAGGAAGGCGTGCGGATCCGCGAAGAAAACCAGACCATCGCGTCGATCACCTTCCAGAACTATTTCCGCCTCTACCAGAAGCTCTCCGGCATGACGGGCACGGCCGACACCGAAGCCTTCGAGTTCCAGCAGATCTATGGGCTCGAGGTCGTCGTCGTGCCGACCCACAAGCCGATGATCCGCAAGGACCAGTCGGACCTCGTCTACCTGAACCAGAAGGACAAGTTCGCGGCGATCATCGAGGACATCCGCGACTGCGTGACGCGCGGACAGCCGGCGCTGGTCGGCACGGCATCGATCGAGACCTCGGAGTTGCTGTCGGGACTCCTGCGCGAGGCCGGCATATCCCACCAGGTGCTGAATGCCAAGCAGCATGAGCGCGAGGCAATGATCATCGCGCAGGCCGGGCGGCCGGGAAGCGTGACGATCGCAACCAACATGGCCGGCCGCGGCACCGACATCGTGCTGGGCGGCAATGTGCAGAAGCAGATCGAGCAGATGCGCAAGGACGCGACGCTCGAAGCGGCGCAGCTCGAGGCGCGCTCGCTGGAACTCGAGGGCGAGTGGCAGCAGCTGCACACGCAGGTGATCGCGGCGGGCGGACTGCACATCGTCGGAACCGAGCGCCACGAGTCGCGGCGCATCGACAATCAGCTGCGCGGCCGCTCGGGCCGCCAGGGCGATCCGGGCTCGAGCCGCTTTTATCTCTCGCTCGAAGACAACCTGATGCGCATCTTCGGCGACCCGGAACGCACCAAGTCCCTGCTGCGCACGGTCGGCATGCGCGAGGGCGAAGCGATCGAGAGCCGCATGCTGTCGCGCCAGATCGAGAATGCCCAGCGGAAGGTCGAGTCGCACAACTTCGACGCCCGCAAGAACCTGCTCGAATACGACGACGTCGCCAATGACCAGCGCAAGGTCATCTACCGGCAACGCACCGAAATCATGTCCACGGACGACATCGAGGGCGTGATCCGCGACGTGCGCGGCGAGGTCGTGCACGGCATGGTCGCGCAGTACATCCCGGCGGAGAGCGTCGAGGAGCAGTGGGACATCGCAGGCCTCGAGGCGGCCGTCGAGCGCGATTTCGGCGTGCGCACGGGCCTCGCGGCCTGGCTCGCGGAAAATCCGGAACGCCAGGGCATTGAGGCGGCCGGAAGATTACTGGATGCGATCGAGGCGGTTTATGCTGCCAAGGTCGAACAGGTTGGCGCGCCGGTCATGCGTCACCTCGAGCGCGCCGTGATGCTGCAGCAGCTCGACAGCCACTGGCGAGAGCACCTGGCGGGCATGGATTACCTGCGCCAGGGCATCTATCTCCGCGCCTATGCGCAGAAGAACCCGAAGCAGGAGTACAAGCGCGAGGCCTTCGCGCTCTTTACCGCGATGCTCGACCGGATCCGCAGCGACACCGTGATGCTGTTGCAGCGCCTGCAGGTGCGCACCGAGGAGGAGATCGAGCGCGAGGAAGCCGAGCGCCGCCAGCGCCTGCAGGGCCGCATGCAATTGCAGCATGCGGAGCCACCCGCGATCGCGACCGAAGCCCGGCCGGCGGGCGTGGCGGAAGCGCGTGGCGCACCCGCCGCGGCGATGCCACCCGCGCCGGCGGCCCCTCCATTCGTCCGCGGCGAGCGTAAGATCGGGCGCAACGAACTTTGCCCTTGCGGATCGGGCAGAAAATACAAACACTGTCATGGGGCCATACAGCGAACCGGCATTTGACTACCGGCAGCCAAGGAGTGGGGAAAGCAGGGATGGCGGGGCGTCCGGAAATGCATGTCATTGCCGGAGCGCTGTTCGACGCCGCCGGCCGGGTACTCATTGCGCAGCGTCCGCGCGGTCGCCACATGGCCGGGCGCTGGGAATTCCCGGGCGGCAAGCTGGGTTCAGGGGAGGACCGGCTGGAGGGCCTGAAACGTGAGCTCGCGGAGGAGCTCGGCGTCACCGTCAAGACTGCCCGGCCGCTGATCCGTCTTTATCATTACTACCCCGATCGTCGCGTGCTGCTCGACTTCTGGCGGGTTCTCTCGTACGAGGGCACGCCGCAAGGACTCGATTCGCAGGCCCTGGCCTGGGTCAAGGCCGACGAATTGCCGGGTCATGACCTGCTGGAGGCGGACCGCGGCATCGTGACGGCATTGCGCATGCCGCAACTCGCCCACGTCATCGCGGGCCCCGCCCAGCTCGCGGCGCTCGGCAACACCGAGCCTCGAACGATTTTCTGGCACATCGCCGAATCGCCGGCAACGCAGCTCGACGCTGCGGTCGTCCGTGGCGCGCGCGCCGCAGGCCACCGCGTGTTCGCACTGGGCGACGGCGTCGAGGCAATCCGTATCGCGGCCCTCGCCGGTGCTGACGGCGCCGTGCTGCGCCGGCACGGGCAGAACCTGCACGTGGACCGCGAGAGCGCATTCCTGGTCGGCGTGGTCTGCGAAGACGAGGCCGGCGCGCTCGAGGCGATCGGCGAGGGTGCGCACTTCCTGGTGGTCGCGCCGCATCGCGGGCCGATGGCGCAGCCCGAACTCGAGCAGCTCTGCGAAGCGGTCGGCGTCCCGGTATTCGCCGGCTGGTATCCGGACGCGCGCCGCCTCGAGCGGGTACAGACAGTCGGTGCGCACGGCTGCGCCGTCATCACGACCAAGAAAACCGGCGCCTAGCGCTTGAAT
>JBATEA010000285.1:0-2268 GCA_049663745.1 Steroidobacteraceae bacterium
GGCACAGTGGGTCCAGCAAAAGTATCGATGATGGTATCTATCAGATTGCCATCGAGCTGCTTCACGAATCCTGACTTGGTGTAGTAGTGACGACCGATGCGCGCACGCGCGTCGTCCTTGGTTTGCAATTGCGTATATTTCATGGGGCCCAGCTCATCGCGGAGCGGTTTTCCCAGTCGCCGGTACGGCGCGAGCGTACGCTCGGCGGTCGCGGGCGGGCCGCTGTAACAGACATCCATGCCGACGAGCTTGTCGCCCGCCGGTGTGACCACCAGATTAGGATCGATCCACAGCTCATCGGGCGCCTGCGCCCAGGCGTCCGCGAAACCGCGCAGCACGTCACGCGCCTGCGCGAATGGAAAGACCAGGTGCCCGCCGTACGCCCGGCCATCGAAGGAATGCAGGCGATACTCGAACGACGTCACGACGCCGAAATTGCCGCCGCCGCCACGCACGCCCCAGTACAGGTCCGGATTGTCAGTTGCGTTCGCCTGCAGGAACTGGCCGCTGGCGGTGACGACATCCACCGCCGTCACATTGTCGCAGGCCATGCCGTATCGACGCGAAAGACGGCCGAAACCGCCGCCCAGCGTCAATCCGGCCGCACCCGTGTGCGAGACGGTGCCGGTCGTCGTTACCAGGCCGAATGCCAGGGATTCCCGGTCCAGCTCGCCCAGCAACACCCCGGGCTCGACGCGCACCGACTTCCGCGCGGGATCGACGCGCACGCTGCGCATCGGCGTCAGATCGATCATGAGCCCGTTGTCGCACACCGACTGCCCCGACAGGCTGTGGCCGCCACCGCGCACGGCCACGAGCAGCTCGTGAGCCCGCGCAAAGTTCACCGACTGGACGACATCCGCGGTGCCCGCGCAACGCGCAATGAGCGCCGGCCTGCGATCGAACATGCCATTCCAGATCCTCCGGGCGTCGTCGTAGCCGACTGCATCCGGCAGCAGCAACTGCCCACGCAGGCTGGCACGGAAATCGTCGACATCGGAACGTGACAGGACGATCTGCCGGCCGTCACCGGTGACGGCGGAAATATCGGTGGCGATCGAGGCTACCGCCGCGAATACACGCCCGAAGGGCAGCGCCGTGGCGCCAATCGTCGCGATGGCAGATGCGCAGAAGTCTCTTCTCTTCATGGCCCGCTCCCCAGACGCTGGTGCGTCAAGAGCATGCACGCGCTCTCCCACCCCGCGCAAGCGCCCCGATCAGGTGTCGCCAGGCAGCGGGTTGCTCGCGAAACTAAGCTCCTTGACCGGTCGACCGCCAAGCAGGTGTTCCTGGATGATGCGCTCGATGTTCTCGGGCGTGGCGTTCCGGTACCAGGTGCCTTCCGGATAGACCACCATGATCGGCCCCTCGCGGCAGATGCGCAGGCAATCGGCGCGCGTGCGCAGCACGCCGCCGTCGACGTCCGCGAGGCCGACCTCGCGCAGCCGGCGCTTCAAGTACTTCCAGGACTCCTGGCCGACTTCCTTCGGCGCGCAGTCACCGTGGGTGCAGAAGAGCACGTGGCGCCGCGCCCGCCCGAGCGCGATTTTCGCAACCGCCGCCTCGAGCGACTCGGCTTTCGGGTTTTCGCCGCCCTGGTTCAAAGCGCCGCCTCGTCCGTTTCGCTGGTGCGGATACGGAGCACGCGTTCAATGGCGGTGACGAAAATCTTGCCATCGCCGACCTTGCCCGTGCGCGCGGCACCGATGATGGCCTCGGTGACCTGGTCCACGAGATCGTCGCGGACCGCGACCTCGACGCGCGTCTTCGGAACGAAATCCACGACGTACTCCGCGCCGCGGTACAACTCGGTATGGCCGCGTTGCCGGCCAAAGCCTTTCACCTCGGTGACGGTCATTCCAGATATGCCGATCTCGGACAGCGCGGCGCGCACGTCGTCGAGCTTGAAGGGCTTGATGATGGCGGTGACGAGCTTCATTGCCGGCTCCTGCGTGTAGATGGGCTACCCGCGGTACAGGATGCAGATTCTATGCCGAGAAGGTGCTGCAAGGTTAATCAGGCACTTGCGAAATGCTTTCATGCTCTTGCGCACCGTTGTGGCCCGCCCCATACGGCGTACGCGCCACCTCAGTGCGGTCGCTTGCGATTTCCGCATAAATGACAGCTTTCCGCGCAGATTACCGGCGCGCCGGTCAGGTCGCGCGCCGCTAGCTTTGCCTCGACGCCCGCATGGATGCCGGGCGGCATTGGAGGCATCGCAATGGATCTGCCCATCACCTGGCGCGTCATCGGCGCCCTGCTCTTTTT
>JBATEA010000286.1:0-1742 GCA_049663745.1 Steroidobacteraceae bacterium
CGCCAGGCCCTGGCGCGTGCCGAGGTGCTGTTGAAGGAAAAACTGAAACCGTCTGCTTACGCGAGCCTGCGACCGAAGGAACTCGTGCGCCGTCAGGAGCGGCTCGCGGCGAAACTGCTGCGCGGCAGCAAGCGCAAGCTCTGGCGAGTCAGCCCACCACGCCTTGCGAGCGCAAAGTCCCAAACTCCGAAGAAGTGACACCGAGCTCCATCGCGAGCACCTCTGCGGTGTGCTCACCGAGCAGCGGCGGCGGGTCACGGTACTCGAGATTCGTGCGCGAATAGAGCACCGGATTGCGGACCTGCGGAACCTGGCCGCCGACCGGATGGGGCAGGTCGAAGCGCAACCGCCGGTGCTTCACCTGCGGTTCGTCGAACACTTCCGCCAGGTTGTTGATCGGCCCGCAGGGCACGCCGACGGGCGCGAGCGCATCGAGCCACTGGCGGGTCGTTTTCCGGCGGCACAGGCGGTCGATCTCGGGAACCAGCGCCGCCCGGTTCGCGACCCGGCCGGCATTGCTGCGGAAACGTTCGTCTTTGGCGAGTTCCGGCCGGCCCGCGACGCCGCAAAAGCCCTCGAACTGGCGGTCGTTGCCGACCGCGAGCATCAGATAGCCGTCCTCGGTCGCGAAAGCCTGGTACGGGACGATATTCGGGTGCGCCGTGCCCCTTCGGACGGGTGGGACGCCCGAAACCAGGTAGTTCAGGCCCTGGTTGGCGAGCGCCGCGACCTGGGTATCGAGAAGCGCCAGGTCGATGGCCTGTCCTTTGCCTGATTTCTGGCGCTCATAGAGTGCCCCGAGAATGGCGGCAAGGGCGTACAGGCCGCTGATCAGGTCGGAAACCGCGACCCCGACCTTGATCGGGCCAGCTCCGGGTTCGCCATCCGGCACGCCGGTGACGCTCATCAGTCCCGACATAGCCTGGATCATCGCGTCGTAGCCCGCGCCGCCCGCGGCGGGCCCGTTCTGGCCGAATGCGGAGATCGAGCAATAGATGAGCCGCGGATTCAGCGCCTGCAGGTTCTCGTAACCGAGCCCGTAGCGCGCCAAAGTGCCTACCTTGAAATTCTCGATCAACACATCCGCACGCGCAGCAAGCCCGCGAATCAGTTTTTGTCCCGCGGGTTTCGTGAAATCGATGGCGAGCGAACGCTTGCCGCGGTTTGCCGCGAGGTAATACGCGGCCTCGCCGGTGTCGCGACCCGCGGAATCCTTGAGCCAGGGCGGGCCCCAGTGCCGCGTGTCGTCGCCGGCGCCCGGTTTTTCTATCTTCCAGACCGTCGCGCCGAAATCGGCGAGGCATTGCGTCGCCCAGGGACCCGCCAGGATGCGGCTGAGGTCGAGAATCCTGAGGTCTTTCAGTGGGCCCATCGGCCCGGAATGATAACCGGGAAATCCTCGCAGGATTTTTCTACCGGAAGTCAGGTGGCCCCAGGCCACGCGGCATGGGATGGCTCGCACTGACATTGACCGTGGATGATATACATGACCGGTCGGTAGCCTATCGGTAACCCCGGGATCCGTATGACTGCGCAGACGATGTTCGAAAAGATCTGGCGCGCCCACGAGGTCGTGCCGGAATCCGCCGGGACCCCGGCCGTGCTGTACGTCGACCTGCACCTGACCCACGAGGTGACCTCGCCGCAAGCCTTTGCCGTGCTGCGAGCGCGCGGCATCCGCGTGCACCGGCCGGACCGCACGCTCGCGACGCTCGATCATTCGATCCCGACCGACACGCAGC
>JBATEA010000287.1:0-8216 GCA_049663745.1 Steroidobacteraceae bacterium
TGATGTGGTCGACCTGCGGCTTGATTTCTTCCCACTCATATTTTTCCAGCGCGGCGACTTCAATCTCGTTGTCGAAATGCCCGATGTTGCAGACGATGGCTTGATCCTTCATCCTCGCCATGTGGTCATGCGTGATGACATGGTAGTTGCCCGTGCAGGTGACGAAAATGTCCGCCTTGTCGGCCGCGTAATCCATGGTCACGACGCGATAGCCTTCCATCGCCGCTTGCAGTGCGCAAATAGGATCGATCTCGGTCACCCAGACTTGAGCAGACAATGCGCGCATCGCTTGCGCACAACCTTTACCCACATCGCCGTAACCGATGATCACGGCGACTTTGCCGGCAATCATCACGTCGGTGGCGCGCTTGATACCGTCCACCAGCGATTCGCGGCAGCCGTACAGGTTGTCGAACTTCGATTTGGTGACCGAGTCATTGACGTTGATCGCCGGGAACGGCAGGCGGCCTTCGCCGGCCATGCGGTAGAGCCGCTTCACGCCGGTCGTCGTTTCCTCGGTGACGCCCTTGATCGCCGCGAGGCGCGTCGAGTACCAGCCCGGCTGGGACTCCAGCCGGCGGCGAATGGAGGCATAAAGGCTTTTCTCTTCCTCATTCGCCGGTTCGGCGATGACCGAAGCATCGTGCTCAGCGAGCGACCCCAGCATCAGCAGGAGCGTCGCGTCGCCGCCATCGTCGAGGATCATGTTGGCATGGCGCCCGCCCGGCCATTCGAAGATCCGGTGCGCATAGTCCCAGTACTCGTCGAGCGTCTCACCCTTGGTCGCGAACACCGGGACGCCGGCGGCCGCAATCGCCGCCGCCGCGTGGTCCTGGGTCGAGAAGATGTTGCAGGACGCCCAGCGCAGCTCGGCGCCTAGCGCCGCGAGCGACTCGATCAGCACTGCGGTCTGGATGGTCATGTGCAGCGAACCCGCGATGCGGGCGCCGGTGAGCGGGCGGTTCTTGCCGAACTCGGCGCGCACCGCCATCAGTCCGGGCATTTCGGTTTCGGCAATCGCGATCTCGCGCCGGCCCCAGTCGGCCTGCGAGATGTCCTTGACCTTGTAGTCCTTGAACTTCGGGTTGATCACGGCATTCATCGTCGTACCTCTCCTTTGCGAGCGAGAGCGCCGTTGCCTTTCGCTGTTCTCGAGCCTGGCAGGCCAACGCCTGTTGCAACGCTCCTCGAGAATCGCGCCCCCGTGGCGGGGGTAAAATCAGAGTCCCGCGGCCTTCCTCAGCGCTTCCGCGCGGTCGGTGCGTTCCCAGCTGAACGCCGTGAACGTCGACTGGCGCCGGACCTTCGCACCATTCGATTCCTCAAGCCAATCGTAGTTCATCTCGACCGGCTCCCGCCCGAAGTGACCGTAAGCCGCCGTGGCCTGGTACATGGGGTGGATCAGGTCGAGCATCTTCATGATGCCCCAGGGGCGCAGGTCAAAGTGTGCGCGAACCAGCTTTTCCAGGCGCGCGTCGCTGACGCGGCCGGTGCCGAAGGTCTGCACTGAAATGGATGTGGGTTCCGCCACGCCGATGGCATAGGAAACCTGGATTTCGCAGCGGCTGGCGAGCCCGGCCGCGACCAGGTTCTTGGCGACATATCGCGCCGCATAGGCCGCCGACCGGTCGACCTTGGACGGGTCCTTGCCGGAGAATGCGCCGCCGCCATGGCGGGCCATGCCGCCATAGGTGTCGACGATGATCTTGCGGCCGGTCAGGCCGCAGTCGCCGACCGGCCCGCCGATCACGAACCGTCCGGTCGGGTTGATGTGGTATTTCGTGCGCTTGCTGAGCCAGCGAGCCGGCAGCACCGGCTTGATGATCTCTTCCATGACCGCCTCATGCAGGTCTTTCTGGCGGATTTCCGGTGAATGCTGGGTCGACAGCACGACCGCTTCGATGCCGACCGGCCGGTCGTCCTCGTAGGCGAAGGTCAGCTGGCTCTTCGCGTCCGGCCGTAGCCACGGAAGCTTTGAATTGCGCCCCTTGCGGACCTTCGCCTGGCGCTCGACCAGCTTGTGCGCGTAATGGATCGGGGCCGGCATCATCGCCGCGGTTTCGTTCGTCGCGTAACCGAACATGAGCCCCTGGTCGCCGGCGCCCTGTTGCTCCGGGTTCTTGCGGTCCACGCCGCGGGAAATGTCGCTCGACTGCTTGCCGATGACGTTGACGACGCCGCAGGTGCGGCCGTCGAAGCCGACCGTGGAAGACGTGTAGCCGATGTCGCAGATGACGGCACGCACGAGCTCCTCGAGCTCGATATAGGCGCGGGTCGTGATCTCGCCGGCGACGACCGCGATGCCGGTCTTGACCAGGGTTTCGCAGGCGACGCGCGCGTGCGGATCGCGGGCGAGCAGGGCGTCGAGCACCGCGTCCGAAATCTGGTCAGCAACCTTGTCCGGGTGGCCTTCAGAGACCGACTCGGAGGTGAATAGATGGCGTGCAGGCATCGAAAAATTATACCGCATCGGAGACAATGAACGGCTTTCCCAACAGGGGTACCTGATGCCCAGCCGCCGCGAGCTCGCCAACGCCATAAGAGCCCTCAGCATGGACGCGGTGCAGCGCGCCAATTCCGGTCATCCGGGGATGCCGATGGGCATGGCGGACATCGCAGAAGTGCTGTGGAACGACTTCCTGAAGCACAGCCCCGGGAACCCGCGCTGGGTCGATCGCGACCGCTTCGTGCTGTCGAACGGCCACGGCTCGATGCTGCTGTATTCGGTGCTGCACTTGACGGGCTATGCGCTGTCGCTGGATGAATTACGCAACTTCCGCCAGCTCGGCGCGCGCACCGCCGGACATCCGGAGCACGAGATCGACATCGGCATCGAGACGACCACCGGCCCGCTGGGTCAGGGCCTCGCAAACGCGGTCGGCATGGCGCTCGCCGAAAAGCTGCTGGCGGCGGAGTTCAATCGCCCGGGCCACGAGATCGTCGATCACCACACCTGGGTATTCCTGGGTGACGGCTGCCTGATGGAGGGCATTTCGCACGAGGCCTGCTCGCTGGCGGGCACCTGGGGCCTCGGCAAACTGATCTGCTTTTACGATGATAACGGCATCTCGATCGACGGCGAGGTCGCCGGCTGGTTCACCGACGACACGCCGAAGCGTTTCGAGTCCTATGGCTGGCAGGTGATTCGCAATGTCGACGGCTACGACTCCGCCATGGTTGCGCGCGCGATCCGCCGCGCGAAGCGCGAGAAGTCAAAGCCAACGCTGATCTGCTGCAAGACCGTGATCGGCTATGGCGCGCCGAACAAGCAGGGCAAGGAGGAATGCCACGGCGCGGCGCTGGGCAGCGAGGAAGTGGCGCTCGCCCGCAAGACGCTCGGCTGGCCGCACGAGGCATTCGTGATCCCCGACGACATCCGCGCGGGCTGGGATGCGCGCAACGCCGGCAAGCGCGCCGAGAATCGCTGGAAGAAACGCTGGAAGGAGTATCAGGCCGCCTTCCCGGAACTCGCGGCGGAATTCGAACGCCGGAGCGCGGCCCGCCTGCCGGCCGGATTCGAGGCCCAGATTGCAGCCGGAACCGCGGCGGCGCAGGCCGCCGCCCAGCCGCTGGCGACAAGGCAGAGTTCGCAGGCGGTCATCAATGCGCTCGGCAGCCTGCTGCCCGAGCTGCTCGGCGGGTCCGCGGACCTGACGGGATCGAACAACACGAAGATCAAGGGAGCAGCAGTCTATTCGCGTTCAAATCCGATGGGCCGCTACCTGCACTACGGCGTCCGCGAATTCGGCATGGGCGCGATCATGAACGGCATCGCCCTGCACGGCGGTTTCATTCCATTCGGCGGCACCTTCCTCGTGTTCTCGGATTACGCGCGCAATTCGCTGCGGATGGCGGCGATCATCGGCACCGGGAGCATCTTCGTGCTGACGCACGATTCGATCGGGCTCGGCGAGGATGGCCCGACGCACCAGCCGGTCGAGCATCTGGCGTCGCTGCGGATGATTCCGCGCATGGAAGTCTGGCGGCCCTGCGACACGGCCGAAACCTGGATTGCGTGGGCCGCGGCGATCCGGCGCCGGACGGCGCCCACAATATTGGCGCTCACGCGGCAGGCACTGCCGCCGCAGGCGCGGGAGGCGGCGCAGCTGGAGGCGATCCGTCGCGGCGGCTACGTGCTGGTCGATTGTGCAGGCACGCCGCGGTGCATACTGATCGCGAGCGGCTCGGAAGTCGCGCTCGCGGTTGAAGCCGCGGCGCTCCTTGCGCGTCGTGGCATCGCGGCCAGGGTGGTCTCGATGCCCTGCACCAGCGTATTCGATGCCCAGGACGCGTCCTGGCGCGCGGCGGTCCTGCCGCCTGCGATTGGGTGCCGGGTCGCAATCGAGGCAGGCGCCACGGATGGCTGGTGGCGCTACGTGGGTTCGCATGGCCGCGTCATCGGCATGACGACATTCGGCGCCTCGGGGCAGGGCAAGGACCTGTTCCGGCATTTCGGTTTCACGGCGGAAGCCGTCGTCAAGACAGTGGATTCGATGCTGACAACGGGAGACAACTGACCATGGCGATCAAGGTGGGCATCAATGGTTATGGCCGCATCGGCCGCAATATCCTGCGCGCGCTGTACGAATCGAAGCGCAATGGCGAGATCCAGATCGTCGCGGTCAACGACCTTGGCGACGCGAAGACCAATGCGCACCTGACGCGCCACGATACGGCTCACGGGCCGTTCCCGGGCAAGGTGGCCGTCGAGGGCGATTCCATGGTCGTCAATGGCGACCGCATCCGCGTGCTGGCCGAGCGCGATCCGGCGAAGCTCCCCTGGGGCCAGCTCGGCGTGGACATCGTGCTCGAGAGCACGGGGCTCTTCGCCAGCAAGGAGAAGGCGTCGAAGCACCTGGCCGGCGGCGCGAAGAAGGTCGTGATCTCGGCGCCAGCGGATGGCGTCGACGCAACCATCGTGTACGGCGTCAATCACGGGGTCCTGCGCAGCGACATGACCGTGATCTCGAATGCGTCCTGCACGACCAACTGCCTGGCGCCGCTCGTCAAGCCGCTGCACGAATCGCTCGGTCTCGTCGCCGGCATCATGACGACGATCCATGCCTACACGAACGACCAGGTCCTGACCGACGTCTATCACAGCGACCTGAGGCGCGCCCGCTCGGCGACGATGTCGATGATCCCGACCAAGACCGGCGCGGCTGCCGCCGTCGGCCTCGTGATGCCGGAGCTCAAGGGCAAGCTCGACGGCTTCGCAGTGCGCGTGCCCACGATCAACGTGTCGCTCGTGGACCTGACATTCACGGCCAAGCGCGCAACCACCGTCGCAGAGGTCAACGACATCCTGCGAGCCGCCTCGACCGGCGCGCTGAAGGGAATCCTCGACTACACCGAGGAGCCGCTGGTGTCCGTGGACTTCAATCACAATCCGGCCTCCGGCACGGTGGACGCACCGTTGACCAAGGTCGTCGGCGGCACATTGGTCAAGGTCTGCGCCTGGTACGACAACGAATGGGGCTTTTCGAACCGGATGCTGGACACGACGCTGGCCTGGGCGCGCGCGTGAAACTGCTGCGCATGTCGGACCTCGGGCTGGCCGGCAAGCGCGTCCTGATTCGCGAGGATCTCAATGTACCGGTGGCCGACGGCCAGGTGACGAGCGATGCGCGCATCCGGGCGGCACTGCCGACATTGCGCCTCGCTCTCGGGCAGGGCGCGCGCGTGCTCGTGATGTCGCACTTGGGCCGGCCGAAGGAAGGCGTCAAGGATCCGGCGCTCGGCCTCGCGCCGGTCGCGGCGCGCCTGTCGGAACTGCTGGGGAAGCCGGTGCGCCTGGCCGGCGACTGGCTCGATGGCGTCGAGGCAGCGCCCGGCGAGATTGTGCTGCTCGAAAATGTGCGGTTCAACAAGGGCGAGAAGGCCGACGACGAAGCGCTCGCGCGGCGCATGGCCGCGCTCTGCGACGTGTTCGTCATGGATGCCTTCGGCACGGCGCATCGCGCGGAGGCCAGCACGCACGGCGTCGCCCGCTTCGCGCCCGTTGCCTGCGCGGGGCCGCTCCTGGTCAACGAGCTCGAGGCGCTCGAAAGGGCGCTGCACGAACCGGCACGGCCGCTGGTGGCAGTGGTCGGCGGCTCGAAGGTATCGACCAAGCTCACGGTGCTCGAGAACCTGATCGAGAAAGTGGATCAACTGGTCGTGGGCGGCGGCATCGCCAACACTTTCCTGGCAGCCGAGGGCATGCCGGTCGGCAAGTCGCTGCACGAGCCGGAGATGCTCGATGTCGCGCGCCGATTGCTGGCTCGCTCGCGCGAACGCGGCGTGGACATACCGATTCCGGTGGACGTCGTCGTCGCCCGCGAGATGTCCGCCACGGCTGCAGCCGACGTCAAGCCGGTATCCGAGGTCGGGAACGATGAGATGATCCTGGACATCGGCCCGGACACGGCGGCGCGGATCGCCGCAATCGTCATGAGAGCGGGCACGGTAATCTGGAATGGTCCGCTCGGCGTATTCGAGTTCGACCAGTTCGGCGAGGGCACGAAGGTATTGGCGCAGGCGATCGCCCGCAGCAGGGCATTCTCCCTTGCGGGCGGCGGCGACACGCTCGCCGCAATCGAGAAATACGGCGTCGCCGCGGACATATCCTATATTTCGACTGGCGGAGGGGCTTTCCTCGAGTTTGTCGAGGGCAGGACACTGCCGGCCGTCGCGATGCTGGAACAGCGCGCGGCGGCCTGAGCGCAGCGGAAAGCGAGACGAACATGGCAAGACGCACCAAGATCGTGGCGACACTCGGGCCGGCGACCGACGCCGACCGGGCGCTCACCGACCTGATCGCGGCGGGCACCGATCTCGTGCGGGTCAACTTCTCGCACGGAGTCTTTGACGACCACGCGCGCCGGATCGGCCGCGTGCGCGCGGCCGCGACGCGCGTCGGCCGCGTGGTCGGCATTCTGGGCGACCTGCGCGGGCCCAAGGTACGCATCGAGCGCTTCGCCTCCGGAAGCGCCACGCTGGTCGATGGCGAGTCATTCGTCCTCGATCCGGCATTCGACCCTGCCACCGGGACCGACAAGATCGTCGGCGTCGCCTATCAGTCGCTGCCGCAGGACGTCCGGCGCGGCGACACGCTGTTGCTGAACGACGGCCTGATCGCACTCGAGGTGACGGGCGTCGAAGGTACGAAAGTCCATACGCGTGTCACCATGGGCGGCGAACTCACCGACATGAAAGGACTCAACAAGCTCGGCGGCGGCCTGTCCGCCGGCGCGCTGACCGACAAGGATCGCGAAGACATCCGCATGGCGGCAGAGCTGGGTGTCGATTACCTCGCCGTGTCCTTCGTCCGCACTGCCGACGACGTGCGCGAGGCCTGGGACCTGCTGCGCGCGGCTGGCGGCGAGGGCCGCATCGTCGCAAAGATCGAGCGGCGCGACGCGATCGACCATCTCGAGGAGATCATCGACTCTAGCTCGGCCGTGATGGTCGCGCGCGGCGACCTCGGCGTGGAAGTCGGTTACGCGGAGCTGACCGGCCTGCAGAAGCGGATCATCGGGCTTGCGCGCGCGCGCAACCGGCTGGTGATCACGGCGACGCAGATGATGGAGTCGATGATTCACGCGCCGGTGCCGACGCGTGCCGAAGTGTCGGACGTCGCGAACGCGGTGATGGACGACACGGACGCGGTGATGCTGTCGGCGGAGACGGCGGTCGGCCGGCATCCGGGCAAGGTCGTGCGCGCGATGGCGCAGGTCATCGAGGGCGCGGAGAAGTGGCAGATCTCCAACCGGCCCGACATGCAGCGCACGGATCGGAATTTCACGCGCACCGACGAGGCGATCGCGGCGGCGGTCATGTACACGGCCAACCACATGGACGTCAGGGCGATCGTCGCATTGACCGAATCGGGTTCGACGGCGCTGTGGATGTCGCGCATCCGCTCGGACATCCCGATCTATGCATTCACGCGCCATCCGGCGACCCAGCGCCGCGTCACGATGTACCGTGGTGTCTATCCGGTCGCATTCGACGTCACGCACCCGGCGCCCGAGCAGTTGTACCCGGCAATCTTCCAGCGGATGATCGATGATGGCCTCGCGGCCGAGGGCGACCTGATCATCGTCACCAAGGGCGAACTGTCCGGCGTCTCCGGCGGGACCAACACGATGAAGATCATCAAGGTCCAGCGTCCTTCCGCATGATCCGGATTCTGTGGCGGGTACTGCGCGCCGGACTGATCACGCTTGCCGGTG
>JBATEA010000288.1:0-5879 GCA_049663745.1 Steroidobacteraceae bacterium
GCAATAACTGCGAAACTGCGACCCGGCACCATCAAAGACGGCACTGCAAAAGACACGGCCGCCCAAAGGCGGCCGTGTGACTGTGCATGGGAACCGGCCTGGGACGCAAGCCGGACCCTTTGTTGCCTAGTTCGCGCTCGAGCCCTCGCGCAGGATCCTGGGCGTGATGAAGATCAGCAGTTCGTCGCGGTTGTTGATCTTGTTCTTGGACTTGAACAAGTTGCCGAGCACCGGCACGTCGCCGAGCAGCGGCACCTTCTTCACCGTGTCGCGGCGCTCCGTCTCCATGACGCCGCCCAGCACGACCGTCTGGCCGTCCTTGACGAGCACCTGGGTCTGGATGTTGCGCGTATCGATCGACGGCACGAAACCGCCGGTCGCGCTCGGCACCAGTTGGCCGACGCTGTCCTTGGTGACGGTCAGGTCGAGGATCACGCGGTCATCCGGCGTGACCTGCGGCGTGACCTTGAGCGACAGCACGGCCTTCTTGAACTGCGTGGTCGTCGCGCCGGACGACGCCGATTCCTGGAACGGGATCTCGACGCCCTGCTCGATGATCGCCTCGCGACCGTTCGCCGTGATGACGCGCGGGGTCGACTTGATCTCGGCGCGGCCTTCGTTCTGGGCGGCCGACAGCTCGAGGTCGATCAGGTAGTCGTCGAAGTCGAGGATCGACAGCGCGATGCGGCCGGCCGGATTTGCGACCGGCATGTTCACGTTGTAGCGGTCGAAGTTGCCGAACGGCACGCTGACCGGGAACGGCGAGTTCGTGGTGGCCAGGTTGTCGAGCGCCGAGCCCATGATCGAGTCGGTGGACTGCGCGCTGCCGCTGATCGCCATCAGGTCCTTGATGTCGTCGGATACGCGCGTGAAGCCGACGCGGACGCCCAGCTCACGGCTGAAGTCGTCGCTGACGATCACGATGCGCGCCTCGATCTGCACCTGGCGCACCGGGATGTCGAGCGTCGAGACCAGGTTGCGGATCGCCGTCAATTGCTCAGGTGTGTCCTGCACCAGCATCGTGTTGGTGCGATCGTCAACAGAGACGCTGCCGCGCGCGGACAGGAGCGACCCGCCGCCGGTCGACTTGACCAGCCGTGCGATTTCCGAGGCCTTCGCATAGTTGACCTGCAGGAATTCTGTGCGCAGCGGCGCCAGATCCTGGAGATCCTTCTGCGCGGCGAGGTCCGCCTTTTCCTGTGCCGCGAGCTCGGCCTGGGGCGCAACGATGATC
Source organism: Steroidobacteraceae bacterium (assembly GCA_049663745.1). GTDB lineage: Bacteria > Pseudomonadota > Gammaproteobacteria > Steroidobacterales > Steroidobacteraceae > SCUD01. Next base: position 1,235 of record JBATEA010000288.1, read on the forward strand.
ACGTTGTTCTTGCGCCGCATGTCGAGACCCTTGGTCCGCAGCACGATGTCCAGCGCCTGGTCCCAGGGGACGTTCTGCAAACGCAGCGTCACGCGGCCCTTGACCGAATCGGACACCACGATGTTCTGGCCGCTGGTATCGGCGAGGAGCTGCAGTACCGCGCGCACATCGATGTCCTGGAAGTTCAGTGTCAGGCGCTCGCCCGTATAAACCTTCTCTTCCATGCTCGCAGCCGTCGCCTTCACGCGCGGCTTGACTTCGACCACGTACTGGTTGTCGGTCTGGTAGGCGAGTTGCTCGAAGTCACCAGTCGCCGTCACGACGACGCGGGCGTTGTCGCCGACGCGTGACGCGTCGACCATCGTCACCGGCGTCGCGAAATCCACGACGTCGTAGCGCTTCATGTTCTCTTCACCGAGCTGCACGCCCGTGAAGTCCACGATCACGCGGTTGCCTTCCTGGCGCAGGCTGGCGGGCGTCGCGGGATCCGAGAGCTGGACGATGACGCGACCGGCGCCATCCGGCGAGCGGCGGAAATCCACGCCGGTGATGCTGCGCGGCCCGCCCGACGGCGCGGCCGTATACGTCGCAGGTGCCGCGGCGGTCGAGGCTGTCGCGGTGCTGCCGAGCGTCACGATGACGCTGTCGCCGTCCGCCTGCGCCGAGTACGGCACGAGGGCATCGAGGTTGAAAACGACGCGCGTGCGGCCCGAGGCCTCCGCGGCGACGATGGTGTCCACTCCGCCCGCCCCGACGTCGATGCGGCGGTTTTCGAGCGCCAGAACCACGTCCGGCAGATCCACCGACAGGCGCGCGGGGCGGTCGATGGTGAATGTCAGCGGCTGCGGAGCGACGCCGTCGGTGCGCAGCCTGACCTGCAGGGTCGACCCCTGCATCGGCTGCACTTCGACCGCGGTCAGTCGGACCGGGCCCTGTGCGAGCGCGAACTGCGACCACGCGATGGCCAGGATGGCCAGCGCGCCGCCGAGCCCGCGCGCGAGGCTTCGCGCCCCGCTGTTGAACAACGCCGTTGTCAGGTTATTGCGAGCCATCAGACGTTCTCCCAGGATTCAATCGCCCAGCGCGAGCGCCGCGGAGCGCTCCAGGTAACCGCCGAGTCCATCGGGCACAATCTCACTCACTGAAATGCGTGCGTCGGCGATCGTCGTCACGCGGCCGTCATTCTGGCCGACGTGATTGCCGGGCAGCACGCGGTGGATCAATCCGTCGCGGGTCTGCACCAGCCCGTAATACGCGCCGCCGAGGCGCAGCGTGCCGACCATTTTCAGCGTGTCGAGCGGGAACTGCTCGAGGTACTCGCGGGGACGCTGTATGTCCGGCCGCGGTCCGCTCGGGTTCTCCCCGGCGAGGCTCTGCAGGAACGGCGAACGCTTGTCCGCCATCTGGTAATCATGGCTGATGTACGGCTTGACTTCGGGAAGAGGCTGCATGCGCCCGCCCGGCCGCTGCTTGGCTTTTTCGATTTCCGCGCGCAGGTCGTCGAGGTCGTCGGAGCAGCCGGCCAGCAGCAGGCCGCCGGCGAATCCGGCGATTGTGAGAATGATACGCATGCGTGCCTGGCTCATGTCGTGTTCCGCTTCGGCTTCGACTTCGCGTCCTTCTTGCCGCCCTTGCCGTCCGCATCCGCATCACCCGATTCCCCTTCTTCGAGGTACCGGTAAGTCTTGGCGGTCAGATTGAGGATCAAGTCGTCGCTCGGCGCCGGTGCGCGGCCGCGCGTCGTGCCGCGCTTGCCCGCGCCGCGGACGATTTCGATGTTGTGCAGCGTGACGATGCGCGGCAGTGCCGCGATGCCGCTGACGAAATTCCCGAACTCATGGAAGCCGCCGGACAGCTGGATCTTGATCGGCAGCTCGGCGTAGAAGTCCTTGCGTGACTCGGTTCCGGGCTGGAACAGGTGTTCCTGCAGGCCGGCCGCGAGGCCGGTCTGGGAAATGTCCACCAGCAAGGAAGGCACCTCGGTCTTGCCGGGCAGCTGCCGCAGCATCGCGCCGAACGTGCGTTCGATTTCGGCGAGCTGCTGGCGATAGGCCTCGAGATTCGCCGCCTTGCGCTGCTTTTCGTCGAAGGTGTTCCACAGGGTCTGCTGCTCGGCCTGGGCCGTGCGCAAGTCCACGAGGTTGCCACGATTGACGAAGTAGAAGATCAGCAACCCGGTCGTCACCACGAATACCACTGCCACGGCGAGCGCGCGGAACAGGAACGGCCAGCGGCCGACGTCGCGCGGATCGAGCTGGCGAAGCTGTTCCAGGAAGTTCATCGCCCGATCTCCGTAACGAGACGGGGACGTTTTGCCTTGGTGGAGACTTCCTCGTCCTCATCGGCCCCCGCGCGCATCAGCGCGAACAGGGTGAACTGCGAACCGGGAGCCGCATCTTTGCCGGTCTGGATGACCTTGAGGTCGGGCGCCGAAAGCGTCTCGGACGCGTCGAGGTTGCGCATGAATGCCGACACGCGGGTGCTCGACTGCGCGACGCCGTTGAACTCGATCTTGCGGCCGGTCTGCTGCAGCGAAGTCAGGTAGACGCCCTCGGGCAGCGTCGCGACGACCTGGTCGAACAGCTTCACGACTTCGGGACGGCTCGCCTGCAGTCTCTCTATCACTTCCATGCGCGCGATCATCCGCGCCTTCTGTTCCTCGAGCGCCACGATCTGCTCGATGGCCTTGTCGAGTTGGGCGATCTCGGCCTTCAGCAGGTCGTTGCGCCGGTGCTGGGTGTCGATCATCGAGCTCACGGTCAGGTGCGTGAGCAGCGTCACGAGCGCGGACAGCGCGACCGCCGCGGCAATCCCGATGACGAACTCTTTCTTTCGCCGCTGGCGGAGCGCTTGCCGCCAGGGAAGCAGGTTAATACTTGGCATCTTCGTCGAAACTCCGCAATGCGAGGCCGCAGGCTGTCAGTAACGCCGTGGCGTCGCGTTGCACGCCGAGCGCCTTCGCCTTCGAGGAAACTTTCATCTGGCCGAGCGGATCGCCGCGCTCTGCCGGAATACCAACCCGGCTCGCGATGACGTCCGCAACGCCCGGGATGTTGGCGCAGCCGCCGCAGATGATGATCTGCTCGGGCTGGCTGCGGCCGCTGCCGGATGCCAGGTAGAACTGCAATGAACGGCTGACCTGCTGGGTCATGTCATCGATGAACGGGTCGAGCACCTCGGGCTGGTAATTCGACGGCAGGCCGCCTTCCTTCTTGGCGCGGCCGGCTTCCTCCATCGAAAGCCCGTAAGTGCGCATGATCTCCTCGGTCAGCTGCTGGCCGCCGAATGCGAAGTCGCGGGTGTACACGACAACGAGATTGCGCAGTACGCTGAACGTGGTCGTGCTCGCGCCGAAGTCCACGACCGCGATGGTGCGGTCGATGCCGCCGTCGGGCATCTGGTGAGTCAGCAGGCGGCAGGCGTTTTCGAGCGCGAAAGCCTCGACGTCCACGAGCTTGGCCGTGAGTCCCGCCGCGGTCACTGCGGCGACGCGCTGCTCGACATTTTCGGAGCGCGAGGCGACGAGCAGGACATCGCGCATCTCGGGATCCTTCTCGGACGGCCCGAGCACCTGGAAGTCGTAGCTGACCTCCTCCATCGGGAACGGGATGTACTGGTCCGCCTGCATCTCGATCTGCTGCTCGAGGTCGGCATCCGACAGGTTGCGCGGCATCTGCACGGCCTTGGTGATGGCCGCATCGCCCGAGATCGCGACTGCGCATTCCTTGGATCGCACGCCGGAGCGCTTGACCGCCCGCCGGATGGCTTCGCCAACCGCGTTGGCATCGACGATGGCTTTTTCGTTGATGGCGTTATGGGGGGTCGGCTCGGCCGCATAGGCCTCGACCCGATACTGGCCGCCCGAGAGCGCAAGTTCGATCAGCTTGATCGACGACGTCGTAATGTCGAGGCCGATCAGCGGTCGATACCGCGGTCCCAGCGAAATCTTCGGCAGCTTCAGCACGGAAATTTCCTTTTCGGGTCAGGCTATTGGACGCTTAATCGCTGCGCTGGGTCAAGTTCGCCGCAACTATATAGCAAGCAATTGTTAAATTGAACGTGACCCGACTCGCAGTTCGATTGCCAAGCAGTCCCACCCAGATGCCGTTCCGGGGCTGTCCGGGGGGTAACCCCCCGGCCTGACCCAGGCGCCAGTGGCTTGCGCGCCCCCGCGGGGCCTTGGCCGTCTGGTCCGCCGCCGATGCTGCCCTTGATCCACCGCCGGCACCGTGTCTGCCGTCACGGTACGCGCGTCGCAGGGGCGCGACCGCGGTTCCGGCGGCCCTCAACATTACTATGCATAATCGCCTGCAGATGAAGACCCGATTGCAGCGCAGGCTGCGCATCGCCGCGACGATCATCGTGTCGCTGGCGGGCCTGATCCTGATGGCTTTTCTCTCGACATTCTACTACCTGAAGCCGACCCTGCCGGACGTCGCGCAGCTGCGCGACGTGCGCCTGCAGGTGCCGCTGCGCGTCTACAGCCGCGACGGGCGCCTGCTCGGCCAGATCGGCGAGCAGCGCCGCGTCCCGGTTACCTGGGAGGAAATTCCGCCGGTAATCCTTCATGCGGTGCTCGCCGCCGAGGACGACCGCTTCTTTCAGCATCCTGGCGTGGACTGGCAGGGCGTCGCGCGCGCAATGC
>JBATEA010000289.1:0-3300 GCA_049663745.1 Steroidobacteraceae bacterium
AGCCGTCAAGGAAGTCGATCTGGGCCGAGGGAGCGCCCGAATTGGCGAACTCGACGTGCCCGTACCCGTCAGCGGCGGCCGCGGGCGATCCGGCGAGGAGCATGAATGTGGTGAGCGCAACTGCGACAGCGAACATCGGGAACATCCTTGACGATAACGACGTGGCACGACACGTTCAGTGGGGAGGTGCAGCCGCTGGACACAAGTCGCCGATCCTACAGTTTCGAAGCTCGACGTTACACCGACCGGCGCAGGACAACGGACACCACCGACAAAATGATCTCGCTGCAGGTAATCGGCCGGCGTCGGGACAGCAAGCGCCCAAACAGAAACCCCGGCGTGGGGCTGGGGTTTCGTTCGGTCATCTGGCATCGGCGTTACGCCTGGGAACAGGCACCTGATCTACGAGATGGGGGCCTCAATGAAACACCCCTCCTGCTCTCCCAGGAGGGGCGTCACAGATTGACGTGGCAGCGGGGCCGTCAGAAGTACCAGGAACCCCGGGCCTCGATCCGATGATTATGCGGCTTCGCGGCGCTGCTGAACTTCGACCAGCCGTACCAGACCGCTGAGCTGCTCGGAGATCGCCGACAAAAGATCATCCATCGAGATCACGCCAACCAGCCCTCCGGTGGCATTGACTACCGGCGCGCGGCGTACCGCCCGGGCGCGCATCTTCTCGATGGCCTCGGACATCGTCTCGCTCTCGCTGAGCACCAGCGGATCGGGCGTCATGACTTGTGCGACGCCGAGACAGGAGAGATCCGCCACCCGGTTGAGTTGCGCACGCACGATATCGCGGTCAGTGATGATGCCGATCGGCACCCGTTGCTTCCCGCGGTCCTCGACCACGATTACCGTGCCCACGTGCCGCTCGCACATCTGACGCGCTGCTTGCGACAGTGCGTCGCTGCTGCGCACCACTGTCACTTCTCTCGTGCAGATTTCGCCGATGATCATGGCCGCACCTCCTTTTTCACTAGATTAAATGAAACCAGAGCGCAGCTCAGACTGGAATACGTATTAACCGCGAGTGTGATGCCCACGATGCGCAGCCACCGGAGTGTCAAATCGCCAAAAACTGGATCGAAACGCCCCTCGCTGCTCTCGCAGGAGGGGCGTCACGGATAGACGTGGCAGCGGGGGACGATCGAACCTGTATCACGCGTGCGTGTCCGGCCGACACGGCACGGTCATCCCGCGGGCCCGCTCCGGCACGCGGAGGCGGCAGGACATCGCAGGCCAGCGTGACGGGCTGCGCCGCGAATCCAGCCGATTTCGCCGCGTCAGGCGAGCTTGGGTAGCAGCGCTGCGAGCACCGCGCCCGTGATTCCCCCGCGCACGAGCTCGACCAAGGGATCCACAATCGTCAACGTCAGGTTGTTCATGTTCGTGATGCCGTAGAGCGTGAAGTCGGCGCACAGCCAGAGCAAGAAGCCGACTGTCGCGCCGACCTTGACGCCACTCGCCACGTTCAGCGAAGCCCCGTGCGCCTTGAGCGCATTGAGCATCAGCGCCGCGTACGCGACCGCGCCGACGGCGACTGCCCAGAGAATTTGCGGGTCCCGATTCACGCCCGTCGCCGAGCCGCCGTTCGCGGCGTAGAAATCGGCCAGCAACGTGTCGAATATGAGGTACCCCAGCACATACAACACGACGCCGCCGCCGATAATGCCGACGACCCACTGTTTCGTATTCATGCGTAGCCTCCCTCCAGTCATTTTAGTATTGCTCTCGAGCGCCGGCCCATCGGCCAGTGCGCGGCCGAGGATACGCCGGCGCCATGCCTGGGTCCATTAACTCGTCAATACTCACCAGTCATGGCGACACGCGGAATTGCCAAAAAAAGGCCCCGGCGCAGGGCCGGGGCTTCCATCAGTAACCCGGTAGCCAGGGCGTGATTGATCCTTTAGCGCTTGTGCGGATCTCGCTGGCAAAATATTGAAATTGCCGCACCTACTTTCCGAGTTCGTACAAATACTCGACATAGGACATGACAGCGCCGTCCCAGCCCTCAATCTTGGAGCTGGCGGACTCGATCACGAAATATTCATCCGGCGCATGTGCGCCACTGCCGTGGCCGAGACCAAAGTGCCCGGAAGCTAGGTTCAGCGGCTCGCCGGTAAAAACAAATCCTGGATAGGAGCCGGCATTTCGCGGCCAGATCAGCGGATCGATTTCATCCCGCCTGAGCACCGCAACTTGCGCCTGGATCAGCGGTGCATCCAGCGCTGTGTTCGTCGGGTCATAGCCGCCGGTCATGTTCACGTCGATGTCGCCAAATCCATGATTGGCGAGATGGGCTTTCAGCGCAGCCAGTGCGCCAGCAGCGGTCATCCCCGGCACGAGCCGGAGATCCAGTTTCGCCGCCGCCTTGTGAGGCAACACCGTCTTGCCACCCGGCCCGGTATAGCCTCCGACCAGGCCTTCGATATTGACGGTCGGCTGCGACACCAGTCGCTCGAGCGCTCGCTCGAACGACAGATCGTCGATCCAGACCTTGGTGCTGAGTTGCCGCTTCATCTGCTCTTCACTGCGTCGTTTAGCGGCTTCCACGATCATCGCTTTCTCAGCGGCCGACACCGGCAACGGCTTGGGGTAGTTGTCGATCGTGATCGTGTTGCCGTCCGCCGAGACCAGGGTGTCGAGGGCGTGTATCAGGTGCCAGGACGGGCTGTCGATCATGGCCTTGAGCGAGGAGTGGACATCCTTGCCCGGGCCGCGGCCCCATTGTTCGCCGCTGGCCGTCAGCTCGACTTCGATAATGCCCTTGGCGCCCAGGCTCACGGTCACAATGCCGTCCAGGTCCTGCGACGCTGAGGGCATGAACACGCCCACTGTTCCGGCCAATGCGGCCTGCACTTCCGGCCGGTGCACGATCTGGCCGATGTGCGGCGAACCGATTTCTTCTTCGCCTTCCGCCACCAGCACGAGGTTGACCGGCATCTCTTTGCCGGCGCCGCGAATCGCATGCAATGCCGCAATGAAGGCGGATTCCGGTCCCTTCTGGTTCACCGCGCCGCGGCCGACGATCGCCTTGCCGAGGCCAGGCTTGTCCACCACCCGTGCCTCGAGCGGCGGCGAAGACCACTCCGCAGGGTCGAACTGCTTGACGTCATACATGAAATACAGACCGACAGATTTCGAAGCCCCCGCGTCCAGGGTAGCGAACACCCCCGGCTTGCCGTCAGTCTCGATGATCGTTGCTCTTTGGAAACCGGCGTCCTGCAGCAGCCTGACCATGTGCTCCGCCCCCGCCGGGTAACCGCGATTTTCAGCAGCAATCGACGGCAAGCGGAT
>JBATEA010000290.1:0-2066 GCA_049663745.1 Steroidobacteraceae bacterium
ACGGAGCTGATCGCCGAGGCGGGCGCGCTCCTCCGTTGCGAGGCGACGACCGAGGAGATGATCCGGACCATCCACGCGCACCCGACGCTGTCCGAGGCGATGCACGAGGCGGCACTCGCTGCCGACAAGCGTGCGATCGACATCCCGAATCGCTCGTAAATAGCGGTCAAAGGGGGTCAAAGGGGACGCACCCCTTTAAAGGGGTGCGTCCCCTTTGACCCTTTGACCCTTTTGACCCGTATTTACGAGACGCGCCGGCGTGCGCTGATCACGCCCGGCAGTGCCGTGATGCGCGCCAGCAGGCGGGACAATTCGTCGAGCCCCGGGACGGAAATCCGCAGCGCCAGGTCGGCGCTGCCTTCCGCCGCGTCGGTGCGCGTGACCAGGCGCTCGATGTTGACCTTCTCGTCGGCAAGCAGGGTGCTCACGTCGCGCACCAGCCCGCGCCGGTCCATCGCATGGATCATGACATCCACCGGGAAGCGCGCAACGCGCGACTTGCCCCATTCGACCTGCAACAGGCGCTCCGGTGCGCGTGCCGCAAGGCGTGCCAGGCTGCTGCAGCCGGATCGGTGGATGGTCACGCCGCGGCCGACTGTCACATAGCCCGTCACGGGTTCGGGCGGCAGCGGATTGCAACAACGGGCGTAGGTCGACATCAGGTCCCCGACGCCCTCGATTTCGACTGCGCCCGCTGCGTCGCGGCGAGCCGGCAGAACCTGCGGCGGCGCCGCGGGCGGAGCAACCGCCTCACGACCCCTCATCCGCCGCTGGATGGCCGCCGTGACCTGCGCAAGCGACAGGTCGCCGGAACCCAGCGCCAGGTACAGGTTGTCGGCGTTTGAAACGCCGAATTCCCCGATCAGCTCGGGCATCAGGGCGTGCAGCGCCCCGAGCCGCGAGAACTCGCGCTCCAGCATCTCGCGGCCCTCGACGCGGTTCTGGCCGACGTCCTGTTTCTTGAACCAGGCGCGTACCTTGGCGCGACTGCGGGGCGAGGCAAGGTAGCCCTGCTGCTCGACGAGCCAGTCGCGGCTGGGCTGCGCTTCCTTGCCGCGAATGATCTCGACGACTTCGCCATTGGCAAGGCGATGATGCAGCGGCACGATGCGACCGTTCACGCGTGCGCCGCGGCACCTGTGGCCAAGGTCCGTGTGCACGTGATAGGCGAAGTCGAGCGGCGTCGAGCCCGAGGGCAGGTCGATGACTTCCCCCTTCGGCGTCAGTGCGTAGACGCGGTCCTCGAAAAGATCGGCCCGGACGCGGCTCAGGAAGTCGCTGTCGCTTTCGGCATCCGCGACCGGCGCCAGGAGTTCCCGCAGCCATTCGATCTTGCGGTCATAGGCCGCATCCCGCGCGCTGCCTTCCTTGTAGCGCCAGTGCGCAGCGACGCCGAGTTCCGCGTGCTCGTGCATCTCGCGGGTACGGATCTGGATCTCGAGCGGCACTGCGCCGGGTCCGATGACAGCCGTGTGCAGGGAACGATAGAGATTGTCCTTCGGCGTCGCGATGTAGTCGTCAAATTCGCCGGGTATGTAATGCCAGCGGCCATGCACGGCGCCGAGCGCCGCATAGCAGTCCGCCACCGTCTCCACGATGACGCGCACGGCGCGGACGTCAAACAACTGCGCGAAGGCGAGGCCCTTTCGGCGCATCTTCCGCCAGATGCTGTAGATGTGCTTGGGACGCCCGGCGACTTCCGCCTTCACGCCGATGCGCTCGAGTTCCGCGGTGATGTCGCTGCTCACGGACTCGATGAATTTCTCGCGGTCCGCGCGCGTCTCATTCAGCTCGCCGGCGATGCGCCGGTAGTCGGCTGGCTCGAGGTAACGGAAAGCGAGGTCCTCGAGCTCCCACTTCAGTTGCCAGATGCCGAGCCGATTGGCGAGCGGCGCATAGATCTCGCGCGTTTCCCATGCGTGCCGGAGGCGCGCTGGCTCGTCCAGTGCGCGTGCGCCGCGCATGCGGCGCAGCTGCTCGGCCAGGCGCACGAGGACCAGGCGGGGATCGGTGACGACCGCGAGCAGCATGCGGCGCAGGGCGTCCGCCTGCGCGGCGGACAGTGC
>JBATEA010000291.1:0-1743 GCA_049663745.1 Steroidobacteraceae bacterium
CCGCGCTTGCGGGCGCGGCAACGGCATGGGTCGTGCTGCACGCGACCGGGGCGCCGCCCGCGCTCGAGCAGGCGACACTCCTCGACGTTGCCCGTCCCCTGCCGGACTTCGAGCTGGCGGACCAGGCGGGGCGGGCCTTCGGTCGCGACCGGCTGCGCGGCCACTGGACGCTGATGTTCTTCGGCTTCACAAATTGCCCCGATGTCTGCCCGACGACGCTCGCAACGCTCGCTGACGTGCGCCGCAAGCTCGCGGACCTACCGGCAACGGAGATGCCGGATGTGGTGCTGGTCAGCGTGGATCCGGCCCGCGACACGCCGGAACTGCTCGGCCGCTATGTCGCACATTTCGATCCCCGTTTCCTGGGCATCACGGGCCCGCCGCCGTCGCTCGAAGTCCTGACACGCGATCTCGGCGTCGCCTTCTCCATCGGACCGCCGTCGGCAGACGGCAATTACAGCGTTGACCATTCCGCAGCGATTTTCCTGATCGATCCCGCCGGCGCATTCGCGGCAGTATTCGGCAGCCCGCATGTCGCGGATGTCATTGCGCGCGACTACCGCAGCATCGTCGCTGCGGCGCGCTGACGGGCCGCGACCAGGTGAACGGCCGCAGCTTTCGCGATCGGGCCTTCGTCGGGCTGCAGTACCTGCTGCCTCAGCATTTCCTGTCCCGGCTGGCCGGATCGCTGGCACGCGCGCGCACCGGCTGGCTGAAGCAAACCCTGATACGGGCATTCCTGCGGCATTACGCGGTCGATCTTTCCGAGGCCGAGCGCAGCGATCCGTCCGACTACGACTCCTTCAATGATTTCTTCACCCGGAGGCTGCGCGCCGGCGCGCGCCCCATCGCCCGGGACCCGGACGTGGTCGCCTGCCCCGTCGACGGTTATGTCAGCCAGGCCGGGCCGATCCGGGCCGGCGGGTTGTTGCAGGCCAAGGGCATCAGCTATACCGCGAGCGCATTGCTCGGCGGCGACGCTGCGCTCGCTGCGCAATTCGCGGACGGTGCCTTCGCGACGATGTACCTGGCGCCGCACAACTATCACCGCATCCACATGCCGCTTGCCGGCACCCTGCGCGTCGCGCGCCATGTGCCGGGCGACCTGTTCAGCGTGAATGCAACAACGGCCGATGGCGTGCCCGGGCTTTTCGCGCGCAATGAGCGCGTCGTCTGCGTCTTCGATACCGCAGCGGGCCCGATGGCCGTCGTGCTGGTCGGCGCCCTGTTCGTCGGCAGCATGAGTCTCAGCTGGGCCGGCGTGATCCGCGGCAGGTACCCGCGCGCCATCAGCGAGCTGCCGGTGCGACCCGTCATTGCGCTCGACCGGGGGGCCGAGCTCGGCTGGTTCAACATGGGCTCCACCGTGATCCTGATGTTCACGGCCGCGGGCCCGGCGCTGGTGCCGGGCCTCGTGCCGGGCCGCGCGCTGCGTGTCGGCGAACGCATTGCGGCAGGTCCATGAACCGCGCGGACTGGCGGCCGGCGGCGGACATCGAGGTACTGCGACAACGCGCCGCGATGCTTGCGCGCGTGCGCGATTTCTTCGCGGCCGGACAGGTCCTCGAGGTGCAGACGCCGGTCCTTTCGACGGCCGCCGTCAGCGAGCCACAGATCGAGTCGATCGCGGCAACGCCACTGCGGGGCCCGCCGATGTTTCTGCAGACCTCGCCCGAGTACCCGATGAAACGTCTGCTCGCCGCCGGGATCGGCGACTGTTATCAGATCTGTCCGGTGTTCAGG
>JBATEA010000292.1:0-2372 GCA_049663745.1 Steroidobacteraceae bacterium
GCCACACCCGGCAGGGCAGGTTATGACGGCGCCTGTTGTTTCTTCCTGCTGCACGAAGTGCCCGACCAGCAGAAGCGACAGATCATCAACGCACTGCTGGCCGCAGTCCGTCCCGGGGGAAAGATCCTGTTTGTCGACTACCACCAGCCGGTCCGCTGGCATCCCTTGCGACCCGTGATGGCCGCCATTTTCCGCTGGCTCGAACCGTATGCCATGGGTCTGGTTTCGCGATCGATCGAGGAATTCGCCGAACGCCGGCAGGATTTCCGCTGGCGCAAGCAGACCCGATTCGGCGGCCTGTACCAGCTGGTCGTCGCCGAGAGCCCGGCTGCTTGACTCCCGAATGCGACCGGCCCCGCGGGCGACAAATCGTCGCAGTCTGATGCAGTTCGCACCACTTCAAGCACAAACGAATATTTCGAGTGCAAGCTGCTAATTTCTCAGGAGTTTCCGCTCGAGATATCCATGTGTGGCGTGGCGATCGCCACGTGCTGCGCGGCTTGTCCATCGAAGTGCCGGCGGGAACGGTCGTGCACGTCGCCGGGGCGAATGGCTCAGGCAAGACCACACTGCTGCGGGTGCTCGCCGGCTTGTTGACACCGGAAGAGGGCGGCGTGAGCTGGCACGGGCAGCCGATCAACGCCAATTTCGATGCCTATGCGGCGATGCTCGCCTATCTCGGTCACAGCGATGCGCTCAAGGCGGATTTCTCGGCGCGGGAAAATCTTGCGCACGAAGTCGGGCTGCGCCGCGCGGTGACGATGGCGGAGCTGGATGACGTGATGGCGCGCGTGGGGCTTGCCGGCTGTCGCGACCTGCCCGCGCGCGTACTGTCGGCCGGCCAGCGCCGGCGCCTCGCAATGTCGCGCGTGATGCTGACCGCCGCGCCATTCTGGATTCTCGACGAGCCCTTCGCGAACCTGGACCACGTCGGCGTGCTGCTGCTGTCGGGCGTCATAGCCGAACACGTGGACGGCGGCGGCGCCGTGATCATCGCCACCCACCAGCCACCCGCAATACCGCGCCATGCCGCGCGTTGCGTGGAACTCACGTGACGCCCACTTCCATCACACAGGCGATGTCGCTCGTGTTTCGAGGCGATCTGGTGCTCGCGTTCCGCCGCTGGGAACAGATCGCACAGCCCGTGGTCTTCTTCGCAATGGTCACGACGCTCGTCCCGCTCGCGCTCAGCCCCGAACTCGGCGAGTTGCGGGAAATTGCCGGCGGTGTGCTGTGGATCGCCGCGCTGCTTGCCGCCTTGCTGGGCCTCGAATTCCTCTACCGTGCCGATCATGCCGATGGCTCGCTCGAGCAGATGCTGCTGTCTGGCCAACCCCTCGCCTTGCTGGCGCTCGCAAAGACCGCCGCGCATTGGACCGCGAGCGGATTGCCGCTTGTCCTGGTTTCACCACTGCTCGCCACCAGTCTTGGTGTCCCGGCAGACGCTTTCGGCACGCTGCTGATCTCAATTGCGCTCGGCACCGGCATACTGAGCGCATTGGGCGCGGTCGGTGCGGCGCTGACCCTTGGATTGCGGCGTGGCAGCGTGCTGTTGTCTTTGCTGGTGCTGCCGCTCACGATGCCGGCGCTGATTTTCGGAGCGCGTGCGGTCGACATGGCCATCCATGGCGAGGCCGCGCGCGGGCCTCTGTTGCTTCTGGGCGCGATGTGCGTGTTGTCGCTGACGCTGTCGCCGATTGCCGTGGCTGCGGCGCTCAGGATCAGCCAGGAGTAATGGCATGCGCTGGACGTGGTTCCACAAGCTCGCTTCACCACCGCACTTCTACCGGATCGCAGGACGCCTCACGCCCTGGTTCGCCTGGCCGGCATTCCTGCTGATCGTCATCGGGCTCTATGGTGGTCTCGTGCTCGCGCCCGCGGATTATCAGCAGGGCGATGGATTCCGGATCGTCTATGTGCACGCGCCCTCCGCATGGATGTCCATGTTCGCCTACGGAACGATGGCTGCCGCAGCAGCCATCGGCATGGTCTGGCGCATCAAGCTGGCTCACGCGGTCTCGGCTGCAGCCGCGCCGATCGGAGCCTGGTTCACTTTCTGCGCCCTTGCGACCGGCTCGCTGTGGGGCAAGCCGATGTGGGGCACGTGGTGGGAATGGGACGCAAGGTTGACCTCGGAGCTGATCCTGCTGTTCCTGTACCTGGGTTTCATCGCCTTGCGTGCGTCCATCGACGATCGGGAACGGGCCGACAGGGCAGGGGGCCTGCTCGCATTAGTCGGTATCGTCAACCTGCCGATCATTCATTATTCCGTTTACTGGTGGAACACACTGCACCAGGGTTCGACGATCACCAAGTTCGGCAAGCCTTCGATGCCCTTCGAAATGCTGTGGCCACTGCTTATGATGTTCATT
>JBATEA010000293.1:0-10763 GCA_049663745.1 Steroidobacteraceae bacterium
CCTGTCGGTCTTCCAGAAGAAGGAAGGCAAGTGGCAGTTGTACCGTGACACCTGGAACTCGGACAACGCGCCTGCAGCTGCTCCGGCTGCGGAACCCGCGGCCGCACCAGCAGGTTGATTTCCCGCATTCAACAAGTGCAGGCAAAGGCCCCCCACTGGCGGGGGCCTTTTTCATGGTATTGCAGTACGATGGCGGCCTGCCGCAGCGATCAGCGGCCAACGGTCAATCATTACAAAGGGGGAACCGTGAATATCCTGAAGTCAGCTGCACTCATTGCAGTGGGTTTCGTTGCGCTCGCCGGCTGCCAGAAGGCAGTGGACACGGCGGCCGTATCGGATGAAATGAAGCGCGGCGTCCGCGACTGGATCGCCGCTTACAACGCCGGCGACGCCGACACGATCGCGGCAAAGTACTCGGACAATGCGGTCGTCATGGCGCCGGGTGCGCCGGCCGCCGTGGGCCGCGATGCGATCCGTGAGTTCATCGCAAAGGACAGCGCCAACGCGAAGGCCGCGGGCATCACGCTCGTCGTCAGCGACGGCGATGAGGTCGGGGTTTCCGGCGATCTGGCCTGGCATTCCGGCGCTTACACGGTCAACGACGCAAGCGGTGCCGTGGTGGACAGCGGCAACTACCTGGAAGTCCAGCAGAACATGGATGGCAAGTGGGTGATCATCCGCGACATCTGGAACTCGGACCGGCCGCCCGCAGCAGCGCCTGCTCCGGCTGAGGAAGCCGCGGCCGCACCGGCCACCTGACGATTCATGCTCGGCATGATGACGAAGGCCCCCGCAAGGGGGCCTTTTCTTTTGGGCTGCGGGTCGGCGCATGACATCCGATCGTGAAGTAGAATTCAGGCGTGAACGCCAATCACGGCCTCTTGATGGATGTCACAAAGGGGGAATCGTGAAAATTCTGAAGATCGCCGCGGTCGCCGCGGCCGGACTGATTGTGGTCGCCGGCTGTCAGCGGGCGCCGGACAACAGCGCCGCGGACAAGACTGGAATCCAGGATGGAACCAGGGCGTGGGCCGTGGCTTACAACGCGGGTGACGCCGATGGTGTGGCCAAAATGTATGGCGACGATGCGGTCGTCATGCCGCCGGGCAAGCAGCCTCTGTTCGGCCGTGCCGCGATTCGCGAGTACATCGCCGGCGACAGCGCGGCCGCCAGGGCTGCGGGACTGATGATCACCATCGAGCACGGGGACAGCGTCGGCATCTCGGGCGATCTCGCCTGGCACACGGGGCCTTATTCCGTCAGCGACGCCTCCGGTGCGAAGGTCGACGGCGGAAATTACATGGAAGCCCTGCAGAAGATCGACGGGCAGTGGTACATCGTGCGCGACATCTGGAACTCGGACCAGGCGCCGGCTCCGGCCGCCGCGCCGGTCGAACAAGCCGCGGCCGCACCCGCGCCCTGATCGCCGGCAGCCATTCGACGAATACGAAGGCCCCCATCCGGGGCCTTCTTTTTTTCTCAGAACTTCCAGACGAAGCCGGCCGATGGAATCAGCGGCAGGGAATCCTGCACTTCAACGTCGAGAACGGCCGGATCGAATTCATCCTCGATCTGGTATTCGACGCAGCATTCGTTGGCGCGTTTCATCAGGTTGTTGAGTTCGACGAAGGCGGTGAGCTTGCCCGCCGACCCGAGGTCGAAGCTGCGCGCAATGCGCAGGTCGATGCTCGCGAAATCGGAAAGCCGCAATGCATTGCGCTGACCGACTTCGACCAGCGGGAATGGATCGAGCGTCGCGAGTTCGAGCGCCGTCGTCCGCCAGCCGGTATGCCACGTGGCTGCCACCGATGCTTCCCAGGCGGCGCCGCGCCAGCTCAAACCGCCGCTCGCGTAATTGCGCTGGTCCCAGCGGCGCCGCAGCCTCTGCCCGTCCACGCGGTCGTACACCTGTGAACCGCTGAAGCTGAGCCAGCCGGAGAAATCGCCGGCATCGTAATTCAGCGAGACTTCGGCGCCCTCAGCTTCCGCGGAATCCGGCGCGATTCGGATGCGGTCCGGCTTCAGCTCGGGCAGCACGATCAGCGTGTTCATCAGCAACTCGTAGCGCGGCAGCGGGTTTCGATATTCCTTGCGGTAAGCCTCCGCGCGCAGGCGGAACGCCGGCGTGAAGTCGTGCTCGATGCTCGCAACCAGGTGCGTCGCACGCTGCGCCGGCGAATAGCGCAGCTCGCCGTCGGAAGCTTTCAATTCGTTGATGCCCTGGGCCTGGAAAAACCGGCCCCAGGACAATCGCAGCCGCGTGTCCTCGCGGGGCCGCCACATCAGGACCGCACGCGGACTCGTGTGCGATCCATCCTCCGGCGCGAGCGACTCGCGGTCCCAGCGCATTCCAAGATCCGTCGTCAGCGTCATCGCCGGCTCGAAGCGCCAGTTCACGTAAGCGCCCGCCTGGTGGCCAGAGGGCCGGACCAGGATCGAGCGCGACCGCGACGGTGTCGTCGGCGCACCCGGTGTCAGGAACAACAGCTCGAAGTCGACATGATCCGAATAGCGGTAGGCGCCATTCATCTGCCGCCACTCGGCGCCGGCCTGCAGCACCGAGCGGGCGCCCGGGCGCCACCAGCCGTCCGCCTGAATCGAGTTGATGATGAAGTCGCGCTCGTCCACGAGCGCACCGGCGGCGATGCCGGGAAGATTCGTGCTGCCGGAGCGGTCGCTGCCCAGTTCCGTGCGCGCGACGAGCACGCGGCCGCCCAATCCGTCCGGCTCACCGAGATCCATGCGCAGCCAGTAGTAGTCGTCACGGTACTCGGCGCGGGCCTGTTCCTCCTGGTCGGTATCGGAAGCCACGATCTGGTCCACGAAGGTCAGCAAGTTGGCGGATACCGCGACTTGCTCATTGATGCGCCGGCCGGCGTGCGCATAGAAATCGTGGTAGTCCGGCTCGCCGAGCGACTGGTTCGTCAGGCTGAAGAACTCGCTCAGGTTGCTGCGGCGCGCGGCCGCGGCCCAGTCCCCGGCGCCCCCGTCGTAGGAACCATTGACTGAAACACCGGTCGTGAACAGCGACAGCACGGCCTCGCCCTGGAACCGCTCTGCCGGCAGGCGCGGCGCGACTTCGACCACGCCGCTGCTGCGATCGCCGAAGGTCACGG
Organism: Steroidobacteraceae bacterium; assembly: GCA_049663745.1. GTDB lineage: Bacteria > Pseudomonadota > Gammaproteobacteria > Steroidobacterales > Steroidobacteraceae > SCUD01. The sequence goes on from JBATEA010000293.1 coordinate 3,117, forward strand.
GAAAGCCGCCGGTGTAGACGCGGATGTCGCTGACGATTCCCGGGTCGATCGCGCTGAAGATGCCGTAGAAATCCTTGAAGTGGAACGGGTCGTAGAGCCGCAGGTCGTCGAAGCGCACCAGCGTTTCCTCGTCGGTGCCGCCGCGCAGGTGGACGCGGCTGGAAAAATCCTGGCGTGCGACTCCCGGCAGGCGCGCCACCGCGCGCACCGGGTCTTCACCGATGTCGGGCAGCATCTCGAGATCGTCGGCACCGAACACCGCCGAAGACGGCTGCGTCACGCCGCCGAACAGGTAGGTACTCGCGCTGACGACGACCGTGTCGAGCGGCGTCGGCGCCGGGCTCTGCGGTGCTCCCGGTGCCGCGCGGCGTGGCGCCCGCTGCATCTCGCGCACCAGCAGCAGTGCGCCATCGGGGCCGTCGGTCACGACGATGCCGTAGGGCGCCAGGATTTCCGTGAGCAGCGCACGCGGCTCGGTGGCCGCGGGCTCGCGCTCGATGCGCATCCACGGCTTCACGAGATCGCTGCTGTAGAAAAGCGCGACGCCGCGCTCGCGCACCAGTTCGAGCGCCTGCTCGACTGACATTCCCTGGAATGCCGCGGCTGTGGCGACGCCCGGCAGGCAGGCCAGCAGCAGCGTCCATCTCTTCACGGCGGAGTTACCGCTCGGTCCGGATGCGGATCTCCATTGTATCGCCGACCAGCGCGTATTCGAGGTCAGTGGTCGCGAGCATCACGTCGAGCGCCGCGAGCGGCGCGAGATGCCGGATGTTGCCGTGCAGGATCACGCTCGCCGCGCGCGTTTCGACCGCCGTGGACTCGTAGTGCAGTTGCCGCCCGGTTTCGCGCGCGACCCAGGACAGCAGCTCGGTCGCCGGCCGGCCCTCGATGTCCGGCGCCGGGGCAACCGTCTCGGCCCATTGCCAGGCGGCGTCGGTCGCCGCGATCGGGGAGCGCGTGACACCTCCCAGCGGGTCGAGCTCGAGCTGCTCCCCGGCGACGCCAGCCAGCAGCTCGCCGGCCCGGTTTATTTCCACGCGTCCTTCGCGCATGCGCAGACGCAGGGCTTTGCCCGCAATCTTCAGTTCGAACTGCGTGCCGACGTCGCGCACCATGCCCGCGGGCGTCTCGATCCGGTATCCCGTGCCGACGCTGCCGTGGTTGTCCAGATAGATCGTGCCGCGCTGCAGGTACAGCCCCGGCGGCGTGTCAAGCATGATCTCCGTGTCCGCCGCGAGCCGCAGCGATGCACCGCCTTCGAGCACCAGGCCGGCCATGCCGCCGGCCAGCGTGCGGATCTTCGTGCCGCGGGTGAATGCGACCGTCGCTTCGCCGAGCGGGTTCCAGACATCGCCGGTCGCCTGTTCGACGGAACCGATCACGCGCTCGATGCGCGCGATCGGTGCGCGTTGCGCCATCGGCGGCGTCCACTGCAGCATCAGCGCGATCGCGAACACGGCGATGCCCGCGGCCCCGGCCCACAGCAGCCAGGTTTGCTCGTGACGCTTCGCCGTCTTCCTGCGAAACGCATCGGTCGCAGCGGAGAGCACCTGCCGGTAGATCTCCTGCGGTGGCTCCGTACGCCGGCCCGACGCGCGGATGAGCGACGCGACCAGGTCGCTGTCTTCCCGACGATCCTGCGGTTTCTGTTCCATGTACCTATCCCGGGCTGCGGCCCAGCGGGCCGGTCAGTTCATCCGACGCGACGGCGAGATCCCTGATCGCGTCGCGAAATGCCTCACGCGCCCTCGTCAACAGCGATTCCGCCGCCTTCGGGCCGAGGTCGAGGCGACTGGCGATTTCCTGGACCGAGCGCCCATCCAGGTACTTCCATTCGAGCACTTCGCCGTAATGCCCCGGCAGCGCGTCCAGCGTCGCCTCGACGACGCGGTGCACCTGTTGCCGCCACACACCGGTTTCCGGCTCGTCGCCGGCCGGCGCGGCAAGCGCCTCGAGGATCGCGCGCACATTCGGCTGGTCTTCCAGCAGCACGACGCGTTCCGCGCCGCGCTGCCGCCTGCGATAGTGGTCCGCGATCACGTTGCGGCAGATCTGGCAGAACCAGGTGTAAAGCGCCGCCTCGCCGCGATAGCCGTCCAGGCGCTCGATCGCGTTGCAGAACGTCTGCTGTACCGCATCGCGCGCGGCCTCGGCATCCCGGTCGAGCCGCACCAGCGCAAAGCGGTAAAGGCGCGGAAAGAAGCGGTCGAACAGGTCCTGGAACGCGGCCTCGTCACCGGCGAGGATCCGGCGCGCTAAAGCGCGGTCGACATGAACCATGTCAGCCATTACTCAGTTTGACGGTAGCCGGCGCCAAATCCTTCGGCGCGAAGGATTATTTCGCGGCGCACATCCAATCACGGGCAAGGACCTCATTGCGCAAGAACGAGGAGCGCTTTATGTCACCCCTGAATCGACCTGCCGTCCTGTTGCTGGCCGCGCTGGCGCCATTGGCCACTGCGGTCGCCGCCAAAGACGGCTTCACCGACCAGTTCCCGATCGCGGCCTGCGATTTCCAGCCATTCGGCGGAAACTCATTTATCCGTCTCTCGCCCGGCCGCCAGCTCTACCTCAACAACCAGCGCTGCGTCAACGACGGCGGTTGTGATGAATTCGTGGAACTCTGGATCACGATGCTGGACGACACCCGCGTGATCCAGTTCACCGATCGCGGGACTGCGCGCAGTGCGCGTACCCGCGTCATGCAGGAATACGAGACGGTCGATGGCGAACTCGACGAAGTCTCGCGGAACTACGTCGCAAACTGTGCGCCGATGAACGACGTCTATTACTTCGGCGAGGACGTCGAGGATGGCGACGGCAACCCCCTGCCCGATGCCTGGCTCGCCGGCAGGAATGGCGCGCGGCCCGGCATCCTGCTGCCCGATCGCGCGTTCCTGCTCGGCTCGCGCTACTACCAGGAAATCGCGGAGAACGCGAGGGATCGCAGCGAGCACACGTCGATGGGCTTCACAGTCGACTTGCCTGCGGGCAGGTTCAGGGATTGCGTCGATATCACGGAGACCACGCCGTTGGAGCCGGGTAAATCATCCCTGAAGACCTATTGCCCGAATGTCGGCATCGTCAGGGACGGCGAACTCGAGCTGGTGAGGATCCTCACCAATGCGCAGCCACCGGGCGGTGATTGATTGCGGAAGCCGGCCCGGGGCGCAAGCCCCGGGCTGGTGTATTCGTCAGTCGTCGAGACGCCGGTCTTTCCAGTTCCACCATTTCAACAGTTCCTGCTGCGGCTCCGGCGTGCGCGCGGCATAGGCGGCGCAGCGGAACGTGTAGAGCAGGCAGGGTTCCTGTTCGTGGCCTGTGATATTGCGAAGTCGGGCGTAGAGCTGTTCCGGGTTGGATTCGGCGAGATCCCGGATGGAGTGAATGCCGAGGTGGCGGAGATCCGCCGCGATGGCGGGCCCGACACCGGGCAGCGTGGTCAGCTCGTCGTGCATTGGCAGGATCCTCCTACGGCTTGTCCACGATCCAGAGATTACACTTCCCGACGACGATTGGAAGCGGGATCCGGATCGCGGCGCCGTGGACGTAAAAAGATGCGGCGGGGTCACCCCCGCCGCATCGCGCCGTTGGGTCCGGCATTACTTATCGACCGAGGCCTCTGCATTCGCGGAGGCGTCGGCATTGGCATTGGCCGTGGCCTTGCCATTGCCGTCGGTCTGCAAGTCGCCGCTGGCGTTGGCGTTTCCGTCGGCCTTGGCCTTCGCCTTGGGCTTGCTCTGTCGCGGCTTGTCGGACGACGGCTCTTCGTCGAACGCCGGCTGGCCGCGCGAGGCTTCGGCGCTGCCGGAGCCCTGGCCCTGCATCAGCGCACCGCCGACGACACCCGTGGGCGAGCCTTTGACCGGCTTGCGGTTGCGCTGACCGCGCTCAGCTTCGGGCTGCGCACGGGACGGTTCCGGGTCTTTGACGACTTCGGCCGGCTGCCCTGCCTGGTTCGATCCCAGGTCCAGCATGCCCGAACCGCTGCCATTGCCTTGGCCCGCGACGTCCAGCATCGGCGATGCATTGGCTTCGTCGCCGCTCGGAACGCTCACGTCCGAGCCTGCATTGCCCGCGGCATTGCCCGCGACATCGGCCGTCGCCGAGACGGCATTGGTCGCATCGGCGGCTGAATCAGCCGTCGCGCCGAGCGCGCCGGAAGCCGTCGCCGTCGTCGAGGCAGCCGTCGAGTTCACGCGCTCATGCGCGCCCTCGGCCGTCTGCTTGCCCTTGTCGCGAATGCGCGTGGCGGTGTCGTGGGTACGGCCGAGCGCATCGGAACTGCCGCTCAGCGTGCCGTTGACCGCGCCACTGCCGGTCGCGCCGATATTGCCGAGGCCGCCCGTGATCGAGCCGCCGAGGCCCCCGGTGGCGCCGCCGCCCAGCACCTGGGCGCTCGCCAGCGAACTCATGTTCAGCAGCACGGAAACCGCGGTGCTGATCAGTAAGCGCTTGATTTTCATGGCCTTTCTCCTGTTTCACCGCGGACGATCCGCGGCTCTCAGAAGCAAGGACGTTGCCGGGCCCTGATTTCTTCCCGGCCTGGGGTTAATTTCCGGGCTTTGGGGGGACCCGCAGGGAGGCACCGACCAGGCCGTTTCCATAAGTCGTATCGACGCCCTTCGGGCCGAGGTCCACGGCCAGCGCCGTGAGCTGCTCGCGGGCCGCCTGCGCCTTGGCCGGATCCGGATTCGCGAGCGAGGCCGCGAGCAGGCCCGCGACGATCGGGGATGCGAATGACGTGCCGCGCACCTCGGCCCAGCCGTTGCCCGGGGCGGCCGCGCGCATGTCGGCCCCCGGCGCGGCGTAGGCCACGTGCTTGCCGCGGCAGGCTTCCGGCAGCACGCGCGCCGACGCATCCACGCCGGTGACGCCGATGACCTCCGGATAGGCCGCGGGATAGAGCGGCGCTGCCGCTGGCCCGTCGTTGCCGACCGCAGCGACCATCAGGTGCCCGCGTTGGCCCATCGCGCGCACCAGCTGCGTCAGCAGCACGCTCTTCGCGCCGACCAGGCTGATGTTGATCACCGGCACGCTCTCGCGCGCCATCCAGTCGAGCGCAACGGCGAGCAGTGAGATCGAGCCGCCGGGATTTCCGCAGAAAACGTCGGCGGCATAGAGTTCCGCGCCCGGCATCGCGCCGTGAAAATCCGCCGCCTGGCCGACCAGCAGCGAAGCGACGGCCGTGCCATGCGCCTGCGGCAGCATCGCGCCGTTGCAACCGAAGCGATGGATCGTCGTGCCCACGAGCGACGGATGCGAACCATCCACGCCGCTGTCGATGAGCCCGATGCGCATTGCGTCGTTGCGGGCGGGTTGCAACGTGGGAACGGCAGGCGCCGCCGTATCGACGGTGGCCGCGCTCATGCCGCTGTCGAGATACAAATGGTTGTAGTCGTAGCTCCCCTGCGGGTCGAGTTCACGCAGGCGCTTGAGCGCACGGCGCGTGGACATTCCTTCCGGTGCGCGCAGCACCACGATCGTGAAGCCGAGGCCTGCCAGGGATTCTTCGCTCAGGACCATGAAGCCGGCCTCTCTTGCGCCCATCAGCGCCTCGGGTGTCGGCGACAGGGCGCCGACCTGGCCGCGCAGGATCGGCTGGCCGTCCGGGTCGGCTTCCACGCGCTTGCGGTCGGTGCGCAGCCATTCGCGAATGCGCAACTTGCGCACATCCGTGCGCAGCTGCGACTGCGCGGTGCGGAGCGTGCCGGCGAGCGGGTCGGCAGCGGTCGGCAACTGCGGCACCGGCAGGCCTGGCAGGCTGATCTGTGCGGAAGCCGTCGCCGCCGCACCGGCGGCGACCAGCAACATCCACGCGATCTTTTGCAGCTTTTTCATGGACCTCATTCCGGTCGAGCCGGCGGGAAATGCTAGCATTCCGGCGCGCCGCCTCATTCCCTATATACGCGCAACGTGATCCATTTCATCCACGGGAACAAAAGCGGCGCCCCGGACGTATAGAGCATGAACAGGCCTTCGTCGTTCGAAGACGTTCGCGAACAGCTCGGCGCGCTGCTGCCGCAACTGCGGCGCTTCGCCCGGGTCATCACCCGCCACGTCCAGGACGCCGACGACCTCGTGCAGGTGGCCATCGAAAAGGCGCTGACTCATGCCGACCAGTGGCGGCCGGAGTCGCGACTGGACAGCTGGATGTTCGGCATCATGAAGAACGCCTGGATCGATGAAATTCGCGCGCGCGGCAGGCGCGGGCGCGTGCTCGCACCCGAGGAAGCGGGCCTCAATGTCGGCGACCGCTCGGCCGAGGATCGCGATACCGCACTTTCCATCCAGGCGGCGATGGCCCGGCTGCCCGACGAACAGCGGCTCGCGGTCGCGCTGGTGCTGGTCGAGGGCCTGTCCTACAAGGAGGCCGCGGAAACGCTCGGCATACCCGTCGGCACGCTGACCAGCCGGCTCGCGCGCGGCCGTGACGCATTGCAGGCGATGCTGGATGATGGGCAGGAGACGCCACGATGAAATTCTCCGACGAGATGCTGATGGCCTATGCGGACGGCGAGCTCGACCTCGTCGCGCGTGCCGAAATCGAGAGCGCGATGGCGCACGATGCCGAAATCCAGCGCGCCGTCCTGCGGCATCGCGAGCTGCGCTCGCGCGTGCAATCGGCGTACGGCAGCGTGCTGCAGGAGCCGATTCCGATGCAGCTCTCGAGCCTGGTGACGCCTCCGGTCGCGGCGCCGGTCGTCGAACTCAGCGCGCGCCGCACGGCCCGATCCGAAACGCCGGTGGCTGCGCCGAAGCGCTGGGCGTTGCCGCAATGGAGCGCGATGGCGGCCGCGGTGACGCTCGGACTCTTCGTCGGCATGTTGGTGATGCGCGGCCCCGAGGCACCGTATGCCGAAACGAAGGCAGGCCTGGTTGCGCGCGGCGAACTCGATCTGGCACTCACGCGACAACTTGCCGGCAGTCTCGGCACCGGCTCGCCAAGCATGGGCATCAGCTTCCGCGATCGGACGGGTCGGTACTGTCGCACGTTCCGATTGCAACAGGAGGCGCCGCTTGCGGGCCTTGCGTGTCGCGTCGGCGAAGACTGGCAATTGCAGGTACTCGCCGCGGCGACGCCGGAGACAGGCGAATTGCACGGCGCCGCCTCGATGCCGATGGCGGTTCTGCAAGCCGTCGATGCATCGATCGAGGGCGAGCCCTTCGACGCGCCGACCGAGGCCGCGGCACGCGATGGCGGATGGCAAGCGCAGGCGGTTCCCGAACAGTGAAATTCGCGTTCCGGATCGTCCTGCCGATCGCCGCGGCGTGGCTCGCGGCCTGCGCGCAGCAGCCAGTACAGCGCGAAGCAGGTGTAGCGCGCGAGGCCGGAATCGCCGCCGCGAATCCGATGGCCGTGGATGCCGGACTGGAAGTGCTCGCGGCCGGCGGCAATGCCGCGGATGCCGCAGTCGCCGTGCAGGCCATGCTGGGACTCGTCGAGCCGCAGAGTTCCGGCCTGGGCGGTGGCGGTTTCCTGCTGTACTACGACGCGGCGACTTCGAAGATCACGGCATTCGACGGACGCGAGACCGCACCGAAGGGCGCCACGCCGGGCATGTTCCTCGACGAGAAAGGCGAGCCGCTTTCCTACCAGGACGCCGTGCTTTCCGGGCGCTCGACCGGCGTGCCCGCGGCGATCGC
>JBATEA010000294.1:0-4553 GCA_049663745.1 Steroidobacteraceae bacterium
AGCGGGCCGCGCGCGGCGAGCCCGGTCGCGAAAAAGCCCGGGCAGTCGAGCGCCGCCCACATGAACTCCGGCAGGACTTTCCCATCCTGGCCGGCGAGCGACACGTCTGGTAGCCAGGCCGCGGCGACCAGTTCGCGGCCCGCGATCTCGGATGCAAAGATCCTCATGCCGTCTCCGCGCGAGCGCTCGGGGCCGCAGACGAAGCAGCCTGGATAGGCGTGCTCGCGAAATCCTTCATAGCCGCGTGCTGCCGCGAGCGCATCCGCATAGGGCGGCGGTTCCGGCACCGCAACCTGGCAGGTCCCGGGCCGGCCGCTCGCCACTGGCTCCTCGCCATCCATCAGGAAGATCTGGGATTTGTCCTCGCCTTCACGAATTTCCAGCGGACGATCGAGCGGTGGCGGCCGCAGCAGGCGCACGGTCAACAGGGAATCCGCCGCCCCGGCCAGCAGGCCGCAGACATATCCGCCATTGCCGGACTCTGGCGGCCCGCGAAATCTGCGTCCGATGACGATGAATCGATTGTCCGTCATGACATGCGAGAGCCCCGACGCCCGCGCTGGCCGCATCGTAGCGGATCGGGGGTGGCCGCGCCGCGCGGAGGGCGCTAAGCTTTCCGCCCCATCCCCGGGACCCCGTCATGAAACTCATCATCTTCCTGGCCACCGCCTGCCTCCTGCTTCCTGCCGCCGCGCAATCCGACGATGGAATCCGGAAATTCCTCGGCGCCCGCGCCGAACACGACCAGGGAGTCGCCCGGTCGATCTGGAACTGGGCCGAGGTCGGCTACCAGGAGGTGAAGAGCTCGGCATTGCTGCAAAAGGAACTCGGCGACGCGGGATTCAAGGTCGAGGCCGGCGTCGCCGGCATGCCGACGGCATTCGTCGCGAGCTGGGGCAAGGGCGAGCCCGTGATCGGCATCCTCGCCGAATTCGACGCGCTGCCCGGCATCACGCAGGACGTGTCGCCGCTGCGCAAACCGATCCCCGACAAGCTCTCCGCCCACGCCTGCGGCCATCATCTCTTCGGCACGGCGAGCGTATCCGCTGCGATCGCGCTGAAAGACTGGCTGCAGAAGAGCGGCACGACCGGCACGATCCGGCTCTACGGCACGCCGGCCGAGGAAGGCGGAGCCGGCAAGGTCTACATGGTGCGCGCCGGCCTCTTCAACGACGTGGCCACGGTCCTGCATTGGCATCCCTCCGACGTCAATTCCGCCGGGCTCGACCGGTCGCTCGCCAACAAGACCGCGAAGTTCCGGTTTCACGGCGTCTCGGCGCACGCTTCCGGCGCGCCGGAACGCGGGCGCTCGGCGCTCGACGGCATCGAGTCGATGGATTACATGGTCAACATGATGCGCGAGCACGTGCCTTCCGACACGCGCATGCACTACGTGATCACGAGCGGTGGCTCGGCACCGAATGTCGTGCCGGATTTCGCGGAGTCCTATCTCTACGTGCGCCATCCGGACCCGCGCCAGGTCGAGGAGATCTTCGATCGGGTGGTCAAGGCCGCCGAGGGCGCGGCGCTCGGCACCGGCACGACGATGGACTACGAGGTCATCGGCGGCGTCTACAGCATCCTGCAGAACGAGACGCTCGCGCGCGTGATGCACGCGAAACTCGAGGAAGTCGGCGGCATCCATTACTCGCCCGAGGAACGTGCGTTTGCTGAGCAGCTGTACTCGAGCCTATCGGCGCCGAACATGCCGCTCGGCTCGGAAGCCGGCGTGCAGGCCTTCGACTTCGAGCGCCCGGGCATCGGCTCCACGGACGTTGCGGACATCAGCTGGACAGTGCCAACCGTCGGCCTGCGTGTCGCGACCTGGGTGCCCGGCACTTCCGCGCACAGCTGGCAGGCCGTCGCCGCCGGCGGCATGGGCATCGGCTACAAGGGGATGGCGAATGCCTCCCAGGTCCTCGCGCTGATGGGCGAGGAGCTCTTCAAACGCCCCGAACTGATCGCGGCGGCCCGCGCGGAGTTCGAGAAACGCCGCGGTCCCGACTTCCAGTACCGGCCGATGCTGGGCGATCGGGCGCCACCGCTCGATTACCGCCGCGGCGTGCCGGGCGGGGGCGAATAAACGCTTCGCCGCAGCCGGGCAACCGACCGGCGCAGGACTTGATGGCGCCCCGCTGTCCGGACCTATAGTTCGATGGATCGCCATCTGATCGCCTTGACCCGGGAGACTCGCATGCGCCGCCACCTGATCGCCGCCGCCCTGTTGATCCTGGCATCAGCACCGCTGCAGGCCGCCGACGTGTCCGCCAACATCACGGCGGCCGTTGCCGCCGCCGAGCGCAGCGACAAGGACCGCGAACGCGACGCGCGCGATCGGCCGGCCGAGTTGATGACCTTCGCCGGCATCACGACCGGAATGAAGATCGCTGACGTGTTCGGCGGCGCCGGGTACTGGACCGAACTGATGGCGCGGGCCGTCGGACCCGAGGGTCACGTCAGTCTCGTCAACAACTCGCCCTACTTCGCTTTCGCCGGCAAGGAACTCAAGACGCGATTCGACGGCAATCGCCTGCCGAATGCCGACCAGGTCACCGTCGAAACCTGCAATCTCAAGCTCGGCAGCAAGGCCTACGACATGATCGTGATCTTCATGTCCTATCACGACCTGTACTACATCGATGAAAAGGATGGCTGGCCCGCGATCGACGCGAGCCACTTCCTCGACCAGCTGCACGACGCCTTGAAACCGGGCGGACGCCTGCTGATCGTGGATCACGAGGCGGCTGCGGGTTCCGGCAGCTCGGCCGCGCAGAACCTGCATCGCATTGACGAGGAATTCGCGAAGAAGGACATCGCGAGCCACGGCTTCAAGCTCGAAAAGACCTGGGACGGGTACCGGAACTCGACCGACGACCGGACCAAGCTCGTCTTCGATCCCACCGTGCGCGGCAAGACGGATCGCTTCACGCACCTGTACGTGAAGCGCTGACGCAGACAGCGCGATCCGGGAGTCCTCAGCCGCCCTTGAGGCCGCGCAGAAATGCCGCGGGATCTTCGCCGCGCTCCAGCACCTCGACGAGCGCCGAGCCCACGATCACCCCGTCCGCGTGGCCCGCAAGACGCGCGACCTGGGCCGCATGGCGGATGCCGAAGCCCGCGCAGACCGGAACGGCTGATACCGCGCGCACCCGGTCGAGGTAATCGAGCACCGCGTCCGGGACCGCAGCCTCCTTGCCCGTCGTTCCGGTCATCGTGACGGCGTAAACGAAGCCCTGGGATTCGCGCGCCAGCATTGCGAGCCTGGCCTCCGGCGTCACGGGCGTGACCATCTGCACGAGCGCGATGCCCTCCCCGCCGAGCGCCGCGCGAAGTTCCGCGCATTCCTCGAAAGGCAGGTCGGGGACGATGAAACCCGCGATCCCGGCCGCTCGCGCTTCGCCCGGCAGTTTCGTGAGCCCATGCGCGAGCAGCGGATTGAGGTAACTCATCAGCAGCAGCGGCGCGCCAGGCCGCTTCGGGAGCGTCGTGAGTTCGGCGAGGATCCAGTCGAGCGTCACGCCGCGAGCGAGCGCCGCGCGGCTGGAGCGCTGGATCGTCATGCCGTCCGCCATCGGGTCCGAGAAAGGCACCCCGACCTCGATGACGTCCGCGGCTTCTCCCACTGCCAGGAAATCCGCGGCGAAACGCGCGCGGCTCGGGAAGCCCGCCGTCATGAAAGCAATGAGCGCCGGCCTGCCGCGCGCGGATACGCTGCGGATTGTCTCTGCGATCGTATCGCGCGGCAGCGTCATTCCCGTGCCGCCAGCAATGTCGACTGCAGCGTGGACATGTCCTTGTCACCGCGCCCCGACAGCCCGACCAGGATCCGGCAGCCCGGATGCTCAATGGCCTGTCGGCGCGCACCGGCCAATGCATGAGCGCTTTCCACTGCCGGCAGGATACCTTCGAGGCGACTGCACCGGTCAACAGCCGCCAGCGCTTCATCGTCGCCCGCCACCTCGTAACGCACGCGGCCCGTCGCCTGCAGCAGGGCATGCTCCGGTCCGACACCGGAGTAGTCGAGGCCGGCGGATATCGAATGCGTCTCCCGGATCTGGCCGTGTACGTCCTGCAGCAGCATCGTGAAACTCCCCTGCAGCACACCGGGCCGCCCGTAGGCGAGCGTCGCCGCGTTGTCCCCGAGCCCGGGACCGCGGCCCCCGGCTTCGATGCCGAGCAACGCGACGTCGGTGTCGTTCAGGAAGGGATGGAACAGGCCGATCGCATTTGACCCGCCGCCGACGCAGGCGATCGCAATGTCCGGTAGCCTGCCGATTGCCGCCAGCATCTGTGCGCGCGCCTCGTGGCCGATCACGGATTGCAGCTCACGCACCAGGTACGGGTAGGGATGCGGCCCGACGGCCGAGCCCAGCAGGTAATAAGTGCCCATCGGGTCCGCGACCCAGTCGCGCAGCGCTTCGTCGATCGCTGCGCGCAGCGTCTGCTCGCCGCTCGTGACCGGGACGACCTCGGCACCCATCAGCTTCATGCGGCCGACATTCGGCGCCTGGCGCTCCATGTCCACCGCGCCCATGTAGACGACGCAAGGCAGG
>JBATEA010000295.1:0-3693 GCA_049663745.1 Steroidobacteraceae bacterium
GGATGAACGGCCCGCGCATTGATCGTGACGACCCGCGGGCCAAGAGCGCCGCGCGCAAGCTGCTGATCCAGGCGCTCTACCAGCGGCAAATGGGTTCCCAGCCCTGGCAGGAGCTGCACAGCCAGTACAGCGCCGACCCGGCATTCGAGCGCGCCGATCCGGAATACTTCCGGATTGCGCTTGCTTCCATCTGCGACGATTCGGCGCGGCTCGACGAGGAGCTGCGTCATCATTCGGACATCGAACCGGTGCGGCTCGATCCCGTCGAGCACGCCATCCTTTACCTCGGCCTCTGGGAACTGATGACCCGCCCCGATGTTCCGTATCGCGTCGTCATCAACGAGGCGGTCGAGCTCGCAAAGCGTTTTGGCGCGACCGACGGATATCGCTACGTCAATGCCGTGCTGGACAAGGCGTCACGCGTGCATCGCGGCGTCGAGCGGGGCGAGGTCGCCTGAGCCAGAGCGGCGCATTCGAGGTCTGCTGGCATGCCGCCCGGTGAGTTCGAGCTGATCGCGCGTCATTTCACCGGCCGCGGCGCGGTGCGCGACGACGTCAGGATTTCCGTCGGCGACGATGCCGCGGTCGTGACGCCGCGGGCCGGCGCCGAGCTCGTGCTGGCGCTCGACACGATCGTCGCCGACGTGCATTTCCCCGCCGACACCGGCGCGCGTTTCATCGGGCATCGCGCGCTGGCGGTGAACCTCAGCGATCTCGCGGCGATGGGCGCTGAGCCTGCATGGGCGCTCCTCGGCCTGACATTGCCCGCGCCCGACGAATCCTGGCTGCTGGGCTTTGCGGCCGGTCTCGACGAGCTCGCACGGCGCTTTGGCGTCGCGCTCATCGGCGGCGACACGACGCGGGGTCCGCTCGCGGCGACGGTGACCGTCGGCGGATGGGTGCCCGCTGGCCGCGCGCTGACGCGCGACGGAGCGAGGGCCGGCGACGACCTGTGGGTCAGCGGGACTCCCGGCGATGCCGGCGCCGGTCTCGCAATCCTGCAAGGAAGACTCGAGACCCGCGGCGCGACCCGTGAAGAACTGCTGCGCAGGTTCCTGCTGCCGGAGCCGCGCGTAGGCCTTGGCCTGGCCTTGCGCGACGTCGCCAGCGCCTGTATCGACATATCCGACGGCCTTGCCGGCGACCTGGAGAAACTCTGCCGCGCGAGCGGCGTCGGCGCCCGGCTCGATTGCGCGCGACTGCCGCGTTCCGCGTCATTGCTGGAAGCGGCCGGCGACGCGGCCTCGATGCGCTACGCGCTTGCCGCCGGCGACGATTACGAACTGCTGTTCACGGCGCCCGCCGCGGCCCGGCTCTCGATCGAGAGGCTCGCGCAGCTCACGCCGCTCAGTTGCATCGGATCGATCGCAGCGGAGCCCGGTGTCCATCTGCAGGGCGCCGGGACCGAGCGAGACCTCGTTCACGGTTTCGACCACTTCGCGGGCTGGTCCCCCGGCCCCCGGTGAAGCGCGACCCGCTTCACGGTTCCGTGTGGTTTGACGAAATATCCTCACGCGGCGACCGGTTGTCAGCGCCGGTCGCGCATTCCTGGAGGAGCCGGCCATCGTTACCGCAACAGTGCCGACGCTACGCGGGCCAACGGCCGATCAACCCGTCATTGGCGAGCGCATTGGCAAGTACGAGGTGATCCGTGAGGTCGGCCGCGGGTCGACCGGCACGGTCTATCTCTCGCACGATCCCTATTACGGCCGCGACGTTGCGATCAAGGCGTATCGCGTGATCGGCGACGACGATCCTGTGCGCGCCAGGGTGGCGCGCAAGATGTTCATGTCCGAGGCGCACATGGTCGGGATGCTGCAGCACCCGAACATCATGCCGATCTACGACGCGGGCGAAGAAGGCGGCTTCTACTACGTCGTGACCGAATTCATCCATGGCGCGAGGACGCTCGCCGCGTACACGCGGGCGGACAACCTGCTGCCGGTGGACGACGTGCTCGCGCTGACATTCAAGTGCGCCAAGGCCCTGCACTATGCCCATTCGCGCGGCGTCATCCACCGCGACATCAAGCCGAGCAACCTGATGCTGACCACCGACAGCGACCTGCGGCTGATCGATTTCGGCATCGCGCTGCACTCGGACGCCGACATTTCGCGGATCGAGGGCATCGCCGGCAGCCCGAGCTACATGTCGCCGGAGCAGGTTCAGTCGCTCGAACTGACCAACCGCTCCGACATCTACTCGCTGGGCGCGGTGATGTACGAACTGCTGACCGGGAACCGGCCGTTCCGCGCCGGTTCGCTGGCGAAGCTGCTGCACCAGATCGTCTATGCGACGCCGCCGCCGATGCTGAACATCCGGCCCGACCTGCCGCCCGACATCGAGACCGTGGTCGCGACTGCGTTGGACAAGGATCCCGCGAAACGCTATGCGAATGGCGCCGAGTTTGCCGCCGCGATGGCGCGCGTGCACGCGCAGCTGCGCACTCAGTCGGACCGCATCGACCGCCAGGAGCACTTCGCGCTGTTGCGCCGCCTGAAGTTCTTCCACGACTTTTCGTCGGCCGAGATCTGGGAAGTCCTGCGCTCGGGCAGCTGGGACACGCACCCACGCGGCGACGAGATCGTCCGCGCCGGCGGAATCGACGACCGCTTCTACGTGATCGTTTCCGGGCGCTGCTCGGTCGAGCGCGAGGGACTCAAGGTCGGCCGGCTCGAAGCCGGCGACTGCTTCGGCGAGACCAGTTACCTGCGCGGCGCCAAGCGCCAGGCCGCGGTGGTGGCCGATGAGGAAGTCACGATCCTGCGGGTCAGCGCGACGCTGCTCGAGCAGGCCTCGTCGGCCTGCCAGCTGCGTTTCAACAAGGTGTTCCTGCGCACGCTGATCTCGCGGCTGCAGGGCGGCGATACACGGGTCGCGAGCTGAGCATCACCCGCCGAGCTGGTCCTTGTCGCGCTCGATGCGCGCATACGCCGAGTGGTTGTGGATCGACTCGAAGTTCTCCGACTCGATCACGTACGAGCGGATGCGCTCGTCCTTGTTGAGCCTCAATGCAACGTCGCGGACGATGTCCTCGACGAATTTCGGATTGTCGTAGGCGCGCTCGGTCACGTATTTCTCGTCGGGCCGCTTCAGGATGCCGTAGAGCTCGCAGCTCGCTTCCTGCTCCGCGATGTCGATCAATTCCTCGATCCAGACATGCTCGGCGATGCGCGCGGCGATGGTCACGTGCGAACGCTGGTTGTGCGCGCCGTAATCCGAGATCCGCTTCGAGCAGGGGCACAGGCTCGTGACCGGCACAACCACCTTCAGCCAGGTCTCGGTGCGGCCGTTCTTGAGTTCGCCGGCGAGTGTTGCGCGGTAGTCGAGCAGGCTCTCGACTCCGCTCACCGGCGCCTTCTTCATCACGAAATACTGGAACGACATCTCCAGGTGGCCGCCGTCGGAATCGAGGCGCGCGGTCATCTGTGCGAGCATCTCGTTGAACGATTCGACGGAGATTTCAATCTCGTGCTCGTTCAGGATCTCAACGAATCGGGACATGTGCGTGCCCTTGAAGTTGTGGGGCAGGGCCACGTACATGTTGAAGTTCGCGATCGTGTGCTGTTCGCCGCGCGAGCGGTCCTTCACGCGCACCGGATGATAGATGTCCTTGATGCCGACACGGTTGATCGGCAGCCGGCGCGTATCCGCGCGGCTCTGGACGTCGTCGATGGCCGCAGTGACCGAGGT
>JBATEA010000296.1:0-6326 GCA_049663745.1 Steroidobacteraceae bacterium
GGCAGCGAGCGCCGTCTGTTCCGCCGTCTCGCGGATACGGCGCGCGAGCCGGTCATGCACCGGCAATCCGATTTCACGCGCGGCGAAATTGGCGATCTCGCGCGCCTGGTTGTAGCCGCGCCTGCGCTCGCGCGTGGCGTGCAAAGGCACCGGCACGATCGCATCGACGGCAGGACGGCCGCGTTCCGCCAGTCGCCGTCCGAGCAGGCAACCGAGGATCCGGGTGATCGACAGCACACCGCCGTATTTCATCCGCTGGACGAGTTCCGGCAACGGAAACTCGTAGCGATAAGGCGCCCAGGCCACGTCGAAGGCGCGGCCGCGCCGCCGGCAACGGCGACAGACGGCAGCGGTGCCGGATAGCGGCGCCGCGCAGATCAGGCAGGCGGGCGCGTTGCGCGGCAGGTCGCTCTCGCATCCGGTGCAGAGATCGAGCGCAGGTCTCTGGCCCGGTTCCAGGCACAGGTAGCAGGTGACCGGGAACAACCGGTGCACGAGGTTCGCGACTGTCCCGTAAACCTGCCGGCGCATTCCCGGTTGACAGACCGCGGCCACATTCCAATACTTCGCCACGCGTCCAGTGTCGCAAGGCGCCGCGACCTGGATCCGGTGCAATTTCAGTGGGTTGGAGGAGCAATTCGATGGCCCTGAGTGGCGAGCCGCTGGGCGGGATCCGCAGCAACTGGACGCTTGCCGAGGTCCGCGAGCTCCATGCGCTGCCTTTCGCCGACCTGCTGTTTCATGCCCAGACCATCCATCGCCGGCATTTCGATCCGAATGAAGTCCAGGTCTCGACGCTGCTTTCCATCAAGACCGGCGCCTGTCCCGAGGATTGCGCCTACTGCCCGCAGAGCATCCGCTACGACACCGGCCTCGAGCGCGAGGCGCTGATGGATCCCGCCACCGTCATTGAGCGCGCCCGCGCGGCGAGAGCGAATGGCGCGACGCGCTTTTGCATGGGCGCAGCCTGGCGCAGCCCGAAGGACCGCGATCTCGAGACGGTCGCTCTGATGGTGAGCGGCGTGCGCGATCTCGGGCTCGAGACCTGCGCGACGCTCGGCATGCTGACGCCCGCGCAGGCGCGGCGGCTGAAGGGCGCGGGACTCGATTACTACAACCACAACCTCGACACATCCGCGGATTTCTACGGCGCGATCATCACGACGCGCACTTACCAGGACCGGCTCGACACGCTCGCCGCGGTCCGCGATGCCGGCATCCACGTCTGTTGCGGCGGGATCCTCGGCCTGGGCGAGGCCGCCGCCGATCGCGTCGCGCTCTTGCATACGCTGGCGACGCTCGATCCACATCCCGAGAGCGTGCCGATCAACCACCTGGTCCAGGTCGAAGGGACGCCGCTTGCGGGTACCGCGCCGATCGATCCGATCGAATTCGTGCGCATCATCGCGGTCGCACGCATATTGATGCCGCGCGCGCACGTGCGCCTGTCGGCCGGGCGCAGCTCAATGAGCGACGAAATGCAGGCGCTGTGCTTCCTGGCCGGCGCCAACTCGATCTTCTACGGCGAGCGGCTCCTGACCACCGGCAATCCGGACACGGCGAGCGATCTGGCCTTGTTTGGGCGGCTCGGAATACGGCCGGAACCCACCGCCGCGAGCGGTTGATCGTGGCCGCCGAACCCCTGTCGTTGCGGCCTCTGCTCGCGGAACTCGAAGCCCGCGACCTGAAGCGGTGGCGGCGCACGGTGCGCCGCGCCGTGCCCGAAACCGCGAACATCGAGCTCGATGGCCGGCCCTGCATCGATTTCTGCAGCAACGACTACCTCGGTCTCGCCGCGCATGCGCTGGTCGTCGAGGCCTTCATCGCCGCCGCACGCATTCACGGGGTCGGCGCGCGCGCCTCGCACCTGGTCACCGGTCACCAGGCCGAGCACGAAGCGCTCGAGCGGGAATTCGCGGCCTACACCGGGCGCGAGCGCGCCATCGTCTTCTCGACCGGCTACATGGCGAACCTCGGCCTGGTCCGCGCGCTCGCTGCGCGTGGCGCCGCCGTCTTCGGGGATGAGCTCAATCACGCGTCGTTGATCGACGGCGGCCGGCTGTCCGGCGCGCTGCTCCACCGCTATCCGCATGCGGACGCCGCCGCGCTCGAGCAGCAACTCGCCGCGAGCGGGTCGGGCCCATTGATCGTGCTGACCGACGGCGTCTTCAGCATGGATGGCGATCTCGCGCCCCTGCCGGCGCTGGCGGAAGCCTGCGCGCGGCATGGCGCACTCCTCGCCGTGGACGATGCCCATGGCCTTGGCGTCGTCGGCGAAACGGGGCGCGGCAGTCTCGAACATTTCGGCCTGTCGCCCGCCGAGGTGCCTGCGTTGGTCGGCACCTTTGGCAAGGCCTTCGGAACCTTCGGCGCTTTCGTCGCCGGCAGCGGCGACCTGGTCGAGACGCTGGTCCAGCGCGCCCGCAGCTACATTTATACGACCGCGCTGCCGCCGGCGGTCGCGGCCGCGACGCGTGCGGCACTCGCGGTTTCCATTTCCGAACCCTGGAGGCGCGAGCGTGTGCTTGCCCTCACAGGCCGCTTCCGGACAATGGCAGCCGCCGCAGGGATCAGGCTTGGGCCATCGGAGACGCCGATTCAGCCCATACTGCTGGGCAGTGCAGACTCAGCCATGAGAGCCAGCAGCGCCCTTCTCGAGCGCGGCTTCTTCGTCGCCGCGATCCGGCCGCCGACGGTGCCCGCGGATACTTCGCGCCTGCGCATCACCCTTTCCGCGGCGCATCGCGACGCCGATGTCGAAGACCTGGTTGCGGCGCTTGTCGAGCTCGTTCCACCCGAATGAGCGACGCAGAGCGATCGCTCCATTCGGGTACCGGCACTCTCGATCGCAGTGCAATCCGAAATAATTTTGACAAGGCGAGCGCGACTTACGACGCATCCGCAGTGCTGCAGGCACGCGTCCGGCAGCAGCTGATCGAGCGCCTGGACTGGATTGCCTTCGAGCCTGACACGGTGCTGGACCTCGGCTGCGGTACCGGTCATGCAGCGCGCACCCTCGGCGCGCGCTGGCCCAGGGCCCGTGTCATCGCCGCCGATTTTGCGCCCGGCATGCTGCGTGAAGCCGCCCGGCTCGATGACGCGACGCGATTCGACCGGCTCTGCGCCGATGCGCTGGACCTTCCGCTGCCCGATGCCAGCGTGGACCTGCTCTTCAGCAACCTGATGCTGCCCTGGTGCGATGACCTCGACGCGGCCTTCGCGGAAATCGCGCGCGTGTTACGGCCACGCGGGCTGCTGACCTTCACGACGCTCGGGCCGGACACATTGATCGAACTGCAGGAAGCCTGGCACGAGGCCGACGACTACACGCACGTGATCCCGTTCACCGACATGCACGACATCGGTGACGGACTGATCCGGGCGGGACTCGTCGAGCCCGTACTCGACGTCGTGCGCTACACGCTGACCTATCCCGACGCCCGGTCGTTGATGCGCGACCTGAAAGCCATCGGGGCGCGGAACGCGACAAGCGGCCGGCCACGCGGCTTGACGGGCAGACAGGCCTTGCGTGCCGTGGAGCAAAATTACGAGCGCCATCGCCACGAAGGAAAGTTGCCGGCGAGTTACGAAGTCGTGTTCGGCCAGGCCTGGGGCGCAGTCGAACGGCCGGCCGCGGAACGCAACGGTGAGTTCTCCATTCCGGTTTCTGCGATTCGCCGTCGCGGCGGCAATGACTCGCCGTGAGCTGCGGTTTCTTCGTCACCGGCACCGACACGGGCGTCGGCAAGACGCTCGTGACGGCGGCGCTCCTCCGCCGATTACGCGAATCGGGCGTGACCGTCGTGGGCATGAAGCCGGTCGCCGCAGGCGCCATCGCAGGACCCGAGGGGCCCGCGAATCCGGATGCGTTGCTGCTGCAGACGGAATCCAGCGTCAGCCATCCCTATGCGCTGGTGAATCCCTGGCTGTTCGAGGCTGCGACCGCTCCACACATCGCGGCTGCGGAAACAGGCGTCGTGATCGACACGGACCGGATCGTGAAGGCCCATGAAACGCTTCGCGCATCCGCCGATGTCGTGCTCGCGGAAGGCGCGGGCGGATTTCTCGTGCCGCTAAATGCGCAACGTTCCTTCGCCGATCTGCCCGGCCTGCTCGGCATGGATGTGCTGCTGGTCGTCGGCCTGCGGCTCGGCTGTCTCAATCACGCGCTCTTGACCGTCGAGGCGATCGCCGCGCGCGGTTACCGGCTCGCGGGCTGGATCGGAAACAGCATCGACCCGGCGTTCGCGCGCCGCGATGCCAACATCGCGACTCTCACTGCAATGATTCCCGCTCCCTGCCTCGGCATCGTTCCCTGGCTCGCAAATCCGGGCATCGCCGAGGCTGCCGCGGCGCTTCCCGGCAGCGCCCGGCTGCGACCGGTCTGAGGCGTCGTCGTTACGCTGCATCTTCTTGGATTGCAAGGGGAAAATCCCGTTGCGGCTCGGTGCCGCGTCCCTTAGGATGCGCGGGCCGTGAGCCCGCGTTAGGCTGGCCACCATCAAGGGAGTCTCGGTGTCCATCGTGAAGCGGAACTCGAAGCTGCCGGCCGCAGCCTTCGCCCTCGCAGCTCTCACCGCACTGCCCGCGCGCGCGGACTGGAGCTTGCTGAACATGCCGAAAGGCGTCAGCGAGCTGTCCCGCGAGATCTACGACATGCACATGATCATGGTGTGGATCTGCCTCGGCATCGCGGTCGTGACCTTCGGCGCGATGATCTTCGCGATGATCCGCTTCCGGAAATCGAAGGGCGCGGTCGCCGACACGAAGCTGCTGCACAACGCGCGCCTCGAGGCCGCCTGGACTCTCGTGCCGACGCTGATCCTGATCGCAATGGCGATTCCCTCGGTCGAGAAGCTGATCAAGATCGAGGACATGAGCGGCTCCGAGCTCACGATTAAGGTCACGGGCTACCAGTGGTACTGGCAGTACGAATACCTGGGCAAGGGCGTGTCCTTCTACAGCCGGCTCGCGCGCACCAGCGACCTTGCGCGCCAGCGCGGTTCCGGCATCGATCCGAAGACCGTGGAGAATTACCTCCTCGAGGTAGACAACCCGCTGGTCGTGCCGGTCGGCACGAAGATCCGGCTGCTGCTGACCGCCAATGACGTGATCCATGCCTGGTGGGTGCCCGATTTCGGGATGAAGCGCGACGCGATACCCGGCTTCATGAACGAGATGTGGATTTCCGTGGACGCGGACAAGCCGGGCACCTATCGGGGCAAGTGCGCGGAACTTTGCGGCGCCGACCATGGCTTCATGCCGATCGTCGTCGTCGCGCTGCCGAAGCCGGAGTTCGTAGCCTGGCTCGACAAACAGGTGGTGACGCAGTGACACAGATGGCGCACGGACACGAGGCCGCGGGCCACGGCGATCAGCATGGTCCGCCGAAGGGGCTCGCCCGCTGGCTGACGACGACGAATCACAAGGACATCGGGACGATGTACCTGGTGTTCTCGCTTACGATGTTCCTGATTGGCGGCCTCATGGCACTTGGCATCCGAGCGGAACTGTTCCAGCCCGGGTTGCAACTGTTCGATCCAGCCCGCTTCAACCAGCTCACGACGATGCACGCTCTGGTGATGGTATTCGGCGCCGTGATGCCGGCGACGGTCGGCCTTGCGAACTGGATGATCCCGCTGCAGATCGGCGCGGCCGACATGGCGCTGCCGCGCATGAACCTGTTCAGCTTCTGGCTGCTCGCATTCGCGTTCCTGTTGCTGCTGTCGACGTTCTTCGTTCCCGGCGGCGCACCGGCCTCGGGCTGGACGCTCTACCCGCCGCTCGTGCTGCAGACCGGCCAGGCATTTCCGATGGCAATCTTCTCGATCCACCTGATGGGCGCCTCGTCCATCATGGGCGCGATCAATGTGATCGTGACCATCGTCAACATGCGCGCGCCGGGCATGACGCTCTTGAAGATGCCGCTGTTCTCCTGGTCCTGGCTGATCACGGCGTACCTGCTGATCGCGGTGATGCCGGTGTTCGCGGGCGGCGTGACGATGCTGCTGACCGATTATTACTTCCACACCAGCTTCTTCAATGCGGCGGGCGGCGGCGACCCGGTGCTGTTCCAGCACGTGTTCTGGTTCTTCGGGCACCCCGAAGTCTACATCATGATCCTGCCGGCATTCGGGATCATCTCGGAGATCATTCCGACTTTCTCGCGAAAGCCGATCTTCGGCTACGAGGCGATGGTCTACGCGATCGCGTCGATCGCCTTCCTCTCGTTCATCGTCTGGGCCCACCACATGTTCACGGTCGGCATGCCGCTCGCCGGCGAACTTTTCTTCACCCTGTCCACGATGCTGATCGCCGTGCCGACC
>JBATEA010000297.1:0-5264 GCA_049663745.1 Steroidobacteraceae bacterium
CTGGAGAACTGCGAAACTGCGACCCGGCACCAACTTGATTCGATCGCGCCGGCGGCGCAACATGCCTCCCTCACGCGCCCCGAGAGGCGCGGTCAGCGAAATCGAAATCTCGAAGGGGGAAGCATGAACCTGAAAGTCATCCTGGTCGGTGGCCTCGTCTTCTACGTCGTGTTGTTCCTGGTCAGTTTCGCGACCGGGGCCGTCGTCCACCAAAACATCCTGATGGAGACCTATCGCGCCACACCGGAATTCTGGCGGCCCGAACTCAACCAGGATCCGCCCGACATGGCGGCGCTGATGCCCCTGTGGATCACCTGCGGGCTGATCGGGTCCTTCATCGCGGCCTTCATCTACGACTGGATCCGGCCGGCGCTCAGCGGCTCCG
This sequence comes from Steroidobacteraceae bacterium, assembly GCA_049663745.1. GTDB lineage: Bacteria > Pseudomonadota > Gammaproteobacteria > Steroidobacterales > Steroidobacteraceae > SCUD01. Next base: position 386 of record JBATEA010000297.1, read on the forward strand.
GATGGCAGCGCGGGATCAAGTTCGGCGTCATCGCCGTACTCTTTGGCGCCATCTACACGTTGAACTGGTCGGGTGTCTTCAACCTGCCAAACAAGGTCTGGCTCTGGTGGTGGCTCGAGTCGATCGTCTACCTGCTGATCGGCGCCGCGGCGCTCGGTTGGGTCGTGCAAAAGATCTCTCCGGCCAAGAACTGAGCCTGAAAAATGGAAGGCCCTGGTCTGGAAAGGACCGGGGCCTTTTCTTTTGTCTGCGTCAATAATCCACGATGAGCCTAGCCACTCTCGACGCAAAATATCCCGCCAGGCGCGCGTTGATCACGGGCGGTGCAAGCGGGCTCGGCCTTGCGACCGCGGAGCTCCTCGCCGCGCGCGGCTGGCGGCTCGGCCTTCTCGACCGGGATGCCACGCGCCTCGCGACCGCTGCCGCGGGCCTTCGCACCAGGGGCACGCCGCTCTGCGAGGTCTACGCAATCGACGTGACGAATGAAGCGGCGGTGAAATCCGCAGTCGATGATTTCGCGGCGCGCTGCGGCGGGCTCGATTTCGCGATGAATTCCGCCGGTGTCGCGGTTGCGGGCGGCATGATCGAGACGCCGGCGGCTGATTGGGAATGGATCATGAACATCAACGTGCTGGGCGTCGCGCATTCGTGCCGCGCGGAACTGCCGCACATGGTCGCCTCGGGCGGCGGGCTCGTCATCAATGTCGCAAGCGCGGCGAGCTTCGCCTGCGGCGGGCAGATGAGCGCCTACAATGCCTCGAAGGCGGCGGTCGTCGCGCTCTCGGAGACGCTGTACCAGGAAATGGCGGACCATCATGTGCACGTCGTCGCGGCGATGCCGGGCTACTTCCGCACTCGCCTGATGGATCACGCGCGGGCACCGGCCTCTGCTGCCGGCTTCGCGCAGAAAATGATGCAGCTGTCGAACCTGGAAGCGGATACCGTGGCGCTGGAGATCGTCTCTCGCGCTGCCGCCGGTGCGACGCACATCGTGCTGCCGGCGCGCTATCGCTGGCTGTGGCGTTTCAAGCGCCTCGCGCCGCATGCCTACCTGCGGTGGATGGTGTCATTGCGCAGGCGTTATGCAAGGCGCGCCGTAAAATGAGGATGCCATGTACCTGCCAATGAAGCTGCTGCATATCGTCGCGGTCATCGCCTTTCTCGGCAATATCACGACCGGGCTCTTCTGGCACATGCATGCGGCGCGCACGCGCGATGCGCGTCTGCTCGCGCACACGATGGACGGCATCATCCGGAGCGACCGGCTGTTCACGATGCCGGGTGTCCTCGTGATCATCACGACGGGAATCCTCGCGGCGATTGCCGGCGGCCTGCCGCTGCTGCGTACCGGCTGGATCCTCTGGACGCTCGTGCTGTTCGCGCTCTCGGGCCTGATCTTCATGTCGCTGGTCGCGCCATTGCAGCGCCGCCTGCTGGCACTGGCACAGGCGGGTTCTGCGCAGGGGAATTTCGATTACGCAGGCTACTCGAAGCTCGCGCGCCGCTGGGAGTTCTGGGGCGCGGCGGCGCTCTTGACCCCCGCCGCCGGCCTCGTGCTGATGGTCCTGAAGCCCGCGCTCTGAGCGCCAGGTGCCTTTTCGCTAATTGAGGGCGCGAAGAGATTCGAGCGTCTTCTGGCGCAGCGCGTCGATGGCCACGTCGATGCGCCGATATGCTTCGTCGTCCTCGGCGAGTTCGGCGGAGTCAGCCTCCCAGACCGTTCTCAGTTCGCGGGCGTCCTGGGCGACAGCCGCGGGCATCAGCGCAGCCAGGTCATTGATCGTCAGCATGTCGGCCCAGCCCATGCGCGGGTCGCCGCGCTGGTCGCCCTCGGCGAAGTGGGCATAGAAAATGATCTGCTGAAGCGAGCCGATCTCGGTGAGCAGTTCGAATCCCGCCGAACGGATATTGCGGTTCCGCTCGGTTCGTTCGTTGCGCCAGGTGTTGTAGCCGAGCGCCGACAGCGCGATGACGAGGCTGATGAGCGCCACCATGTTGTTGCGGAGCTGTTCGCGGATGTCCGGCATGGGTTGATGTTAGCGCAGCCGCGAAGGCGCTAGTATTCCGCACGGGAACCGGAGTGACCATTGGCCAGGCTAGAGGACAAGGGAAACCGGGGACTTCCGCCGCCGCCCGCCGCCACGAGGCGCGGTGCGAACCCGTGGAAGCTTTCCGATACCGCGCGCAGGCCGCAGCCGCCGCCGCGGTCGGTCGGGCCGGACCTGCTCGAGGAGCTGATCCAGCACGCGCCCGCCGACGAGCCGATCGCGGAGCACGAAGCGCCGCAGGAGCCCGGCGCAGCGCGCCCGCGGCCCGGGGTGATCGGGCTCGTGATCGTCCTCATCGCAGTGGCGATCGTGGCGCGTGTGTTCTTCGACGCGCGCAAGGACGGCGACTGGGTGAAATTCATCGGGCCGCTGATCGCGATTGCGTTCATCGCGCACGGCTGGTGGCGGATGCGCCAGCGCCGCGAGGCAAGAAAGACCAGGCCGGGCTGAGCGGCAGCTTCCAGACCAGCGTCTGGTTGTTGGCCGGCATGCGATGGTCGGCCTGCAGAATGAATCCGATGTCGCGCGCGAGCGCGTCCACCGCCTCGAAATCGCGGATGCCGCTCGCCGGATTCCGCGCTTGCAGCATCTCGTCGAAGGACGCATTGCTCTCGGACGTGTACTTGTCCGCATAGCGGAACGGCCCATAGATCGCGAGCACGGCGCCAGGTTTCAGGATCGCCGGCAGGTTCGCGAAGAACGCCTCGACTTCCGGCCAGCTCATGATGTGCAGCGTGTTGGCCGTGAACACGCCGTCCACCCGCCGCACATCCCAGGGCGGCTGCGTGACGTCGAGTGGGACGGGCGCGCGCAGGTTCTTCGGCCCCTCGTAGACGATGCGCTTGCGCAGGCCGGGCATTTCCCCGGCGCGTTCACTCGGCTGCCAGACGAGCCAGGGCATTTCATTCGCGAAGTGCACCGCATGCTGGCCCGTGCCGCTGCCGATTTCGAGGATGTCCTTGCAGTCTGCGAAGGCCTCGCGCAGGACCTCGAGTATCGGGCCCTTGTTGCGTTCGCTGGCGTCGGAATGCGGAAGCATCGGTACAGTATCGCGCGACCGGGATTCAGGCGAGCGCGAGGCCCCATGCGGCGGCGAGCAGCAGCACCGCCGCGATGCCGGCCGCCCATTGCAGGCCGCTGCGCCCGGGCCGCGGCATCGGGAGCCTCGCGCAGAGCGCGCCGATGCCGCTGCCGACCACGAAGCCGGCAAGATGCGCCAGCAGGTCGGTGTTCTCGCCGCCGGTGCCGGTGAAGGCGAGGAGCGCCACGCCGCCGATCAATGGCGCGGTCCTGCGCATCCAGGGCGACCAGTTCCGCATGTGCCGGCGCCAGCCATAGGCCGCGACCAGTCCGAGCGTCGTGAACACGGCCGTGGAGGCGCCGAGCAGGTAGTGATTCGGCGGGTGCAGCATCGCGTCCAGACCGTAGGCGACTCCGCCGCCCAGCAGGATCAGCAGCCAGGCGATGCCCGGACCGAACAGCCGCGCCGCCGGATAGCCGAAGAGCGCCCCGAATGCGAGGTTGGAAAGCAGGTGCGGCAGGTCGGCATGCAGCGTCAGGGCGGTGAGCACGCGCCAGGGCTCGCCGCGATCCAGGAAGCCCGCATCCAGCACGCCCGCCGAGTGCCAGTTTTGCCCGCCCAGGTGTCCAACCGAGCCGATCGTGACCGCGAGCAGGACCAGTACATAGCCGTACACACCGTAGATGGCGTGCGGGTGATTTGGCCAGATCACGGGCGCCGCGGGCGGGCGGCGGTTCTCGCGCAGGTAATGCTGCAACTCGAATGCCGCGCGAGTGTGATCGGCGGGATTGACCCAGAGACTCGAGCCATCGGCGGTGGTCCGCCGCTCGTAGGGAATGCCGACGGCGTCCAGCACCAGCGCCCAGTCGGCGCAGGCAGAAGGCGTGAGCTCGCTGGTCAGGGGGATCATCGGTGCGGGAATCGCAGTCATGGCCGGAGGATGTGTCTACATGGTGCCTATCGGCAAGGTATCAACTAAAGTAGTGACCATGTACGCAGAGAGGCGCGAGCCGCCACCGGAACCGGACGAGCAGCTTGGCCGCTGGATCCTCGGCGGACTGGTCCTGATCGCCCTCGCCGCCGGCATCTGGTTCTGGCAGAAGCGCCACTCGGCCGAGGACGTGCCGCCAGTCACCGACGAGGCCGTCGCGACCGACGAGCCGAAGATCCTCCATCCGATCGAGCCCACCACGGATGACGGCGCGAACCTGTCGGATTCGGACCGGATCGCGGCGCTGGTCGGCGCGCCGCGCTTTGAAACGATGTTCGTCACCGATGACATCGTACGACGCATCGTCGCGACCGTGGACAACCTGCCGCGCCAGAAAGTCGCGATGCAGCTTTCGCCGGCGAAGCCCCCGGCGGGCAAATTCGTGGCGGTGGGCAAGGAGGATGAGCTCGTGCTCGGCGCTGCGAATTTCGAGCGCTACACGCCGTGGATCGAGCTGGTCGATTCGCTCGATCCGGATGCGACCTTCGAGCTGTACCGGCGGCTTTATCCGCAGTTCCAGGCGGCCTACGAAAACCTCGGCAATCCGGACGGCTATTTCAATGATCGCGTGATCGAGGTCATCGATCACCTGCTGGAAACACCGGAGCCACCGGAGACCATCCCGCTGAAGCGGCCCAACGTGCTGTATGAATTCGCCGATCCCAGGCTCGAGGCGGAATCGGCGGGCCGCAAGCTGCTGTTGCGCATGGGCCCGGGCAACGCAGCGCGCGTCAAAATGAAACTCCGCGACCTGCGTGACCGCCTCGCGACGCAGAAGAACTGAACCTGGTGCCGGGTCGCAGTTCCGCAGTTCGTCGG
>JBATEA010000298.1:0-2162 GCA_049663745.1 Steroidobacteraceae bacterium
CGCGTGCATTGCAGGCTTCAGGGCCGCCGGCTGACGGCCGTCTGCGGCGACCGCGTGCGCTGGATCGAAGCCGATACCGAGGGTGCAGCGGGATTGATCACCGCGGTCCTGCCACGCACGACGGAACTCGCGCGCATGAACCTGCGCGGCAAGGCCGAAGTCGTCGGGGCGAACCTGACCCAGCTCGTGGCGGTGATCGCGCCGCTGCCCACGCCGGATCTCGGCCTCTGCGACCGCTATCTCGCGGCAGCCGAATGGGCGGGCCTGAAAGCCTGTGTCGTTGCCAACAAGAGCGACCTGCCGGACGCCAGTGCGTTGCTCGGCGAGGCGCTCGCGGGTTACCAGGTCATCGGCTATCCCGTTGCCTGGGCGAGCAAGCGCGCAGCCGGCGGCGAGCGGGAGATCGCGCTGCGGCTCCAGGATGAAATCAGCGTCCTGGTGGGGCAATCCGGCGTCGGCAAGAGCTCGTTGATCAATCTGCTGGTGCCCGGCGTCGAGGTGACCGTGCAGGAGATCTCGCGCGCTGCAGAGACCGGCCAGCACACGACGTCGGCCTCCTCGCTATATCACCTGCCCGCAGGTGGCGACCTGGTCGACTCGCCGGGCGTGCGCGACTTCGCGCCGCCATTGCCGTTGCCGCGCCAGATCGCCAGCGGCTTCCGCGAGATTGCGCGCATCGCGGCGGATTGCCGGTTCAAGGATTGCATGCACCTGCGCGAACCCGGTTGCGCGGTTGCTGCGGCCGCGAATGCGGGGAAGATCGCCGCGCGGCGCGTCGCGAGCTACCGCCAGCTGGTCGGCCAGTCGGAAGAGTTGTCGCGCCGCAACCCGCAGGTCAGGCGATGAGCTGACGTCCGGCCAGCGCGTGCGCCAGCGTTCCGCCGTCCACGTACTCGAGCTCTCCGCCGACCGGAACCCCGTGTGCGATTCGTGATGCGCGGATTCCCCGGCGCAGCACCAGCTCGCCAAGGAAATGCGCGGTCGCCTCGCCCTCGACCGTCGGATTGGTGGCGAGGATGACTTCGCGCACCTCGCCCTCGTCGAGCAATGCCTCGAGTTGCCCGACTCCCAGCTGATCCGGCCCGACGCCGTCCAGCGGCGACAGGTGGCCCATCAGAACGAAATAGCGGCCGCGATAGCCGCCGGACTGCTCGACGGCCACGACATCGGCCGGAGACTCCACGACGCACAGCGATGCGGGATCACGGCGTGGCGCGGAACAGATCTCGCACAACTCGCCTTCAGTCAGCATGCGGCAACGCTTGCAGTGCACGACCCTGGACGTTGCATCGTCGAGCGCCCGCGCCAGCGCGCGGCCGCCCTCGCGGTTGCGCTCCAGCAGGTGAAACGCCATCCGCTGGGCCGACTTCGGGCCCACACCCGGCAGCACCCGAAGCGCCTCGATCAATCGCGCCAGTCCCGGGGAATAATTCACGGTGGTTGCCTAGAGCGGCAGTTTCATGCCGGGTGGAAGCTGCATGCCACCCATGGCGTCCGCCATGCGTTGCTGCACGGCCTCCGCGACGCGCCTGGCGGCATCGTTGCAGGCTGCGGCAACCAGGTCCTCGAGCATTTCACGGTCGTCGGCGGCGATTGCCGGATCGATCTGCACGCGTCGCACCTCGTGGCGTCCGTTCATCACCACCTTGACCATGCCTCCACCCGCCTCGCCCGTGACTTCGAGCGAGCCCAGCTGCTCCTGGGCCTTCTGCATGTTTGCCTGCAGCTGCTGCGCCTGGCGCATCAATTGCCCGATATTCGGCTTCATCGCGGCATTCTACCCGACCGGCTTGATCGAATCGGGTTGTATCACGGCGCCAAAACGGTCGCGCATCGCCTGCACATTGGGATCGCTTTCGAGCGCGAGCCGGGCCTGTTCGAGACGCTCGTCGCGCGCCTGCTCCTCGCGGCGCGCCGGAGTGTCTCCAGCCTCGGCGCCGACTTCGAACTCGAGCCGCACCGGCGCGCCTGTCAGTCGACCCAGTGCCTGCGCGAAACGATCCTCCAGCTGGCGGGTGCGCAGCGCCTCGGCTCGCGCATCGAGCAGGAACAGGAAGCGGTCGCCCGAGCGCTCGACCAGCCGGCAATGGCTTGCCAGCTGGCGGGCCGCTCCCTGCAGGTCGAGCTTCGCGAGCATTTCCGGCCATTCGCCTGTCGACAGG
>JBATEA010000299.1:0-1900 GCA_049663745.1 Steroidobacteraceae bacterium
ACCATGGCCAGCGTGTCCATGCGACAGATGCTGGAAGCGGGTGTCCACTTCGGACACCAGACCCGCTTCTGGAACCCGAAGATGGCCCCGTTCATCTTCGGCGAGCGGAACAAGATCCACATCATCAATCTCGAGAAGACGCTGCCCCTGTACAACGAGGCGGCGGCGTTCATCAAGGGCGTGATCGCCGACGGCGGCAAGGTGCTGTTTGTCGGCACCAAGAGAAGCGCGCGCGACGCGATCCAGGTCGAGGCGATGCGTTGCGGCATGCCCTATGTGAACCAGCGCTGGCTCGGCGGCATGCTGACGAACTTCAAGACGATCCGCCAGTCGATCAAGCGCCTCCACGAGCTCGAGGAGCTGCGCACCTCGGGCGCGCTCGACCGCCGCAACAAGAAGGAAGCCCAGAAGCTCCGGCGCGAGCTGGACAAGCTGCTGCGCAGCCTCGGCGGGATCAAGGACATGAATGCGCTGCCGGACGCGCTGTTCGTCGTCGACGTCGGCCATGAGGAGATCGCGGTCCACGAAGCGCTCAAGCTCGGCGTGCCGGTGGTCGCGGTCGTGGACAGCAACTGCTCGCCGGACCAGATCGACTACGTGATTCCGGGCAACGACGATGCGATGAAAGCCATTCAGCTGTACGCGGCGGGCATCGCCGAGGCCGTCATCGACGGCAAGTCCTCGGTGCCGGTCGTGCCGGCAGGCGAGGACGAGTTCGTCGAACTCGACGAGGAAGGCCAGCCGCGGCGCAAGACTGCCTCGCGCGGACCGCGCAAGGCCGCCAACATACGCCGCAAAGCGCCGGCGCGTGCGCGTGTGCCGGCCGCCGCCGCCCCGGCGGAGACCGCCTCCGCCGCCGAATTGGCAGCACCCCCGGTGGCCGAAGCCGCGGAGGCCGCCGACCTCGCGGACGACGACGCGATTGTCGACGAAGCGATCATCGGGGTGATTCCGGAGGAAGGGCGCAGCAAGCCTGCCGTTCGCCGCAAGCCGGGATCGAAAAAGTCCGACAAGAACGGGGAATGACGGTGGCTATCACGGCCGATGTGGTCAAGATGCTGCGCGAGCGCACCGGCGCCGGCATGATGGAATGCAAGAAGGCCCTGGTGGAAACCGGCGGCGACCTGGATGCAGCCGCCGAGATCATGCGCAAAGCGGGGCTCGCAAAGGCCGACAAGAAGGCGGCGCGAATTGCAGCGGAAGGCGCCGTGGTCGTGGCCAGGAGCGCCGACGGCAGGAGTGCAATGCTCGTCGAGGTCAACTGCGAGACGGACTTCGTCGCGCGCGAGCAGGCGTTCCAGTCATTCGCAGCGTCGGTCGCGGTCGCCGCCCTGCAGGCTTCCGTGACGACCGTGGAAAGCGTGGCTGGGCTTCCGCTGGCGGACGGCATGACGGTCGAGGAAACGCGTCGTCACCTGATCGCGAGGATCGGCGAAAACATCACGATCCGGCGCCTTGCGCCGCTCGCCGCTCCGACGCTCCTCGGCAGCTATGTCCATGGCACGCGGATCGGCACGCTCGTCGGGCTGAAGGGCGGTGACGCGACGCTCGCCAGGGACCTCGCGATGCACGTGGCGGCGGCCAGTCCGCAGTACCTGCAGCCGTCCGACGTCCCGGAAGCCAAGCTCGCGAAGGAACGCGAGATCCTGGCCGCGCAGGCGGCCGCCGAGGGCAAGACCGCCGCCATCGTCGACAAGATGGTCGAGGGACGGCTGCGCAAGTACCTCGCCGAGATCTGCCTGGTCGGCCAGCCGTTCGTGAAGGACCCGGAGACTTCGGTTGGCAAGCTGGTCGAGGCCGCCGGGGCCACGGTCACGGGATTCCTGCGCTACGAGGTCGGCGAGGGCATCGAGAAGCGCCAGGAGAACTTCGCCGAGGAAGTCATGGCCCAGGTCAAGGC
>JBATEA010000300.1:0-2106 GCA_049663745.1 Steroidobacteraceae bacterium
TCTGCGTCATGTACGCCGGGCGCATCATCGAATCGGGGGACTGCGCCGATTTCCTGGCGGGGCCACGTCATCCATACAGCGCCGGTCTGCTCGCGGCGGTGCCCTCCGTCGATGACCCGCCGGGCACCGAACTCCGCACGATCGCCGGTACCCCGCCACGGCCGGGCACGGTCCTTCCGGGTTGCCGCTTCGAGCCACGCTGCGCCTGGGCGCAAGCGCGTTGCGCCGGCGAGGATCCCCCATGGGTCGAGCTGGGTGGGGCTGGAATCGCCTGCCACTTCCCGCTGCAGCGGGGCGGACAATGAATACGCTCCTCGACTTGTGCAACGTGACCGTCGATTACGCGTCGGCGGATCGGCGCCGGCACGCTCTGACGGCGGTCGATGACGTCAGTTTCACACTCGACCCCGGCGAGATGCTGGGCCTGGTCGGCGAGTCGGGTTGCGGAAAGTCCACCCTCGGACGCGCGATCCTCGGGCTCGTGCCGCTGGCTGCCGGCGAAATCCGGTGGAAGGGGCGGCGCATCGACCGGCTCGATCGGCGGGAATTCCGCAGCCTGCGGCGCGAGCTGCAACTCGTGTTCCAGGATCCGCATTCCTGCCTCGATCCGCGCATGACGATCGTCGAAAGCGTCGGCGAGCCGCTGCGATCGTTTGAGCCGCGGCTCTCCGGTGCACAACGCGATGAGCGCGCGGCCGCGTTGCTCCATGACGTCGGGCTTCCCGACGAGCTCTCGCGGCGTTATCCACACCAGGCGAGCGGCGGCCAGCTGCAACGCGCGGTGATCGCGCGCGCGTTGATCCTCGAGCCGAAATTCATCGTCTGCGATGAACCGGTCAGTGCGCTGGACGTCTCGGTGCAGGGACAGATCGTCAACCTGCTGGCGCGGATCCGGCACGAACGCGGCCTCTCGGGCCTGTTCATCAGCCATAACCTGGCGGTCGTCGCAGGTCTCTGCGAGCGCATTATGGTCATGTACCGTGGGCGCGTCGTCGAGATTGCGGCGCGTGCGGCACTCGTGCCTGCGCCGTTGCATCCCTATTCGCGGATGCTGCTCGATGCGGTGCCGCGCGTTGGGCTGAGGAGCAGGCGACGGCCGGTGGCTGCTGCGCCAGCGGATTCGCCGGTCGCCAGACTCCCGATGCCGACTGTTGGCTGCGCATTTGCGGCGCGTTGTCCCTACGCCATTGCGCGCTGCCGGTCGGAGCGGCCGGCGTTGCAGCCAGTGCGCGTCGGCCGGCTGGTCGCATGCCACCGCGCCGCGGAATGGCCGGGAGGCCTGCCGCCCGCAGCGGGCTGAATCCGCCCGTCTGCAGGCTCGCACTCTGAGCCATGCCCTGGGGTAGGCTCAACGGCGTGATCGCCCATCTCGAGTCCGGTGGCTGCCTGTTGACCCAGAACCTGCGACAGGCGCGGATCCTGCGCCGGCTGCACGACCGCGCCCAGATTGCCGCCGGGCGCGTCGTCTGGCCGTCGGCGCAGGTACTGCCGCTCGAGGCCTGGCTCATGCAGCTTTGGCGTGATGCCGGTACGGCCGACCCGAAATTGCCGCAGTTGCTGCCGATGGTCGCATTGCGCTGGCTCTGGAGGCGTCAAACGGCCGCAGATGCGCCGGGACTCCTCGACCCGGCGGAACTGGGCGCGCGCGCGCGGACGAGTTGGTTGCGCCTGCGGGAGCAGGGCGGCAATCTCGGCGACCTCACGCGATATCCGCTGACGCGCGACCAGCAGGCGTTTGTCGCCTGGGCGCGCGGGGCAGAGCAGGAACTTGCAGAGCGCAATGCGGGAGATCCCGCCGATCTGGCGCGGTTGCTCGTTGCATCCGGAGCGCTGCCGAGGCCGGGACCGCCATTGATGCTGGCCGGTTTCCGCCGCTTGACTCCATCGCAATCAGCGCTGATCGCCGCGTTGGCTGCAAGAGGCTGGTCGGTGACCCAACTGCAACCTGCAATGGACGCTGGTGTCATCCGGCGCCATGCGGCGTCCGATCCCGAATCCGAACGCGCTGCGATGCTCGACTGGGCAAGCCTGCGCCTCGAACGGCAACCGCAGGGGCTCCATGCGCTGATCGTTCCGGACCTGGCGGCCAATCGCGGTGCGATCAGC
>JBATEA010000301.1:0-2278 GCA_049663745.1 Steroidobacteraceae bacterium
CGCTTCGCTCGCCGCCGCGCGCGCGGCCGGCCCGCCCTGCAGGACGAAGCGTGTAGCCGGTGCGAGGGTCTGCAACCAGTTCCCGTCGGAATGTTCAGCCATTCAGGCGCACTCCGTCCCTGTCGTAAAACACCGGTGAGGTCACCTCGACCGCGATGTCTCCGGCAGGCATGGGCACAAACAGCTTTTGGCCATGGCGCGCGCGTCCACCCGCCACCATTGCGAGCGCAATCGAATGCCCGAGTGCAGCGCTGTAGTAAGACGACGTGACATGACCCAGCAGCTTCATCGGCGGCTTCTGTCGCGCCGTTTCCACGACCTGCGCGCCCTCCTCGAGCACCGTGCCGGGGTCCAGCGTGCGCAGGCCGACGAACTGCTTGCGATAAGGATCTTTCATCGCCGCGCGCTCGAGTGATCGCTTGCCGACGAAATCCGGCTTGCCCCGGCCGATCGCCCAGGCGAGGCCCGCATCGTCAGGGGTCACGGTGCCGTCGGTATCCTGGCCGACGATGACGTAGCCTTTCTCGGCGCGCAGCACGTGCATCGTCTCCGTGCCGTACGGCGTGATGCCCTGCGCGACACCAGCGGCATGGACAGCCTCCCAGACCGCGAGACCACGGTCAGCCGGCACATTGATCTCATAGCCCAGTTCGCCGCTGAAGCTGACACGGAACAGCAGCATTGGCACGCTGCAGATGGTTCCACTCGTCACGCCCATGTGCGGCAGCGCGTCGGGCGAAATGTCGATGCCGGCGACGAGCGGTTGCAGCACGCGCCGCGCCGATGGCCCCTGCACGGCGATGACCGCCCACTGCTCGGTTGTGGATGTCAGCCACACTTCGAGCTCCGGCCATTCCGTCTGGCGGTAGTTCTCCATCAAGGCAAGTACGCGCGCGGCGCCGCCGGTCGTCGTGGTCACATGAAATCGATCCGGGGCGGTGCGCGCCACGACGCCATCGTCGTAGATGAAACCGTCGTCACGCAGGAGGATCCCGTAGCGCGCGCGGCCGACCGCAAGGTTCGACCAGTTATTGATGTAGAGGCGATTCAGGAACTCGGCTGCATCCGGTCCGACCACGGCGATCTTTCCGAGGGTCGAAGCATCGAAAATGCCGCAGGCGGAACGCACGGCGAGGCATTCGCGCGCGACGGCGGCGTCCATGTCTTCACCACCGCGCGGAAAATAACGCGCCCGCTTCCACAGCCCGACGTCCTCGAACACTGCGTTCTCCGAGCTCGCCCAGTCATGAATCGGCGTGGTGCGCACCGGGTCGAACAAGTCACCTCGCGCCATGCCGGCGAAACTGCCGAAGGTGACCGGCGTGTACGGCATACGAAAGGTCGTGTGGCCGACTTCTGGAATGGTCTTGCCGAGGCGTTCCGCGACGATGCCCAGCGCATTGAGATTGGAAGTCTTGCCCTGGTCAGTCGCCATGCCGACGGTCGTGTAGCGCTTGATGTGTTCGATGGAGCGAAAGCCTTCGCGTGCGGCGAGCGCGAGGTCATTGGCGGTCACGTCGTTCTGCCAGTCCACGAAGGCCTTCGAGCCGGCGCCGCGCGGAGTCTGCTGCAATGCAGCGGGACTACGATCCGCGTCGGTGTCATCTCCGGTCACCTCGAAGCGCAGCGTCGCACTTCCGAAGCCACAGGTCCGGGCCGCGGCGGCGCCGGCATCTGCACCGTCCTGCAGCACCGCTGCCAGGCCGTTGACGCCCCGGCAGGCGCCGGCCGAGCGTTCGCACTCGGCCGACGAAGCCGGCACGAACATCCTCGCGGCTTCGATCCATTTGAGGGCGCCGCGCGACTGCGAAAACAGGTGCACGCTCGGCGTAAAGCCGCCGGACATCAGCACCAGGTCGCAGGGCAGCGATCGCCGTTGCTGCACGGCCCCGCCGGCACCGGTCGTGCCGAACACGATACCGCTGACGCGCCGGTTGCCACGGGTCCCGAGCACGGTGACGCCCGTCAATGTCTCGACGCCCGCGTGGCGCGCGGCCCGCAGCAGGTTGTCGTTTGCACTCGCCCGCAGGTCCGCAATGGCATCGACCCGCACGCCGGCGGCGCCCAGGTCGAGAGCCGCCTGGTACGCGCTGTCCGACGCCGTAACGACGACTGCGCGGGATCCCGTGCGCACGCCGTAGCGCTGGAGGTAGGTGTGCGCGGCGCCGGCCAGCATGATGCCGGGCAGGTCGTTATTGCCGAATATCAGGGGTTGCTCCTGCGCGCCGGTGGCGAGGATCACCTGGCGCGCCCGCACGCGCCACAGGCGTTGCCGGGG
>JBATEA010000302.1:0-2333 GCA_049663745.1 Steroidobacteraceae bacterium
GCAGCACCGGATTCCCGTCGCGCTCCTTGTAGAGCCGCGATCCCAGCGGTGCATGGCCGCTGCGCTGCGCCTCCGCCGGGCTGTTGACGGTATCGACGAGCCGGAACTCGAGCGTTGCCACCTTGCCGAGCAGGCGCACGACCTCGGAAGCATCCTGGATGCCGGGCAGCTGCACGGCAATCCGGTTGAGTCCCTGGCGCTGGATGACAGGCTCGGCGACGCCCAGGGCATTGACCCGGTTGTTGAGCGCCGTGATGTTCTGCTGGATCGAGAAATCCTCGCGCTGCTTGATCTGGTCTGGCGTCAATTGCGCCTCCAGCAATCCCGGCGTGGCGCCCTGCTTGACCGAGAGCGTTGAATCGTAGTCGTGCAGCACCTTCAACGCGGCTTCCGCCTGAGCCGGATCCCGCAACTCGATTTCCGTGACCTGGCCGTTGACCGTCACGTTCTCATACTGGATCTTCGCGTCACGCAGAGACTTGCGGAAGTCCCGCTCCATCCGCTGCATCAATTGCTCGACCGCGCCTTCCACGTCGACCTCGTAAACGATGTAGATGCCGCCGCGCAGGTCGAGGCCGAGGCTCATGGGCTCGAGGCCGAGCGCGGTGATCCATCCTGGCGCGCGGGACGCATAGGTGGTCGCAATCGCGAATTGGCCCTCGTAGCGGTTCTGGATGAGGTCGCGGGCAGCCAGCTGGTTTGCTACGCCGCTGAAACGGATCCACAGGTGGCCATCTTCGTCGACAAATGCTTCGTCGAACGGAATGTGCGCGCCGTTCAGCACGCCCTCGAACTCGGTCACCGAGGCGGCATCGAACACGGCGCGGTCCCGCCGCGATAATTGCAGCGCTTCCGATTCGCCATAGACGTTCGGCAGCGCGAACAGGATCGCCACCAGCATGACGGCCGACAGCGCGGCGCCTTTCCAGAAGGAAGTTCCCTGCTTCACGGCGATCGGGATCGACGCTCAGCCGCTCTTGTACGTGCCTTTCGGCATCAGCTGCGCGACCTGGAATCTCTGCACCTGGATGGTGACCTTCGGCGCGATCTCGAGAGTGACGAAACTCTCCCCGATCTCATTTATTCGTCCGAGGATTCCGCCATTCGTCACGATCTCGTCACCGGTCGACAGCTTGGCGACCATTTCGCGGTGTTCCTTGGCGCGCTTCGTCTGCGGCCGGATCAGCAGGAAGTAGAACACGACGAAGATCAGTACCAGCGGCAGGATATTGACCCATGTGCTGGCCGACGACCCGGCGGCGGCCTGGGCCCAGGCGGGTGAAATGAAAAAGTCCATCGATCATCCTCATGCGACAGAGGGCCGGCGGCGCCGGCCCCGGTTTGGGCGCGTGATTATGCCACAGAGCCGGCGTCCGGCCGGCGCGCAGCGTAGAACCCGGCGCGGAACGCTGCCAGGCGCCCACCGGCGATCGCGGCGCGGAGCGCAGCCATCAGTTGCAGGTAATGGTGCAGGTTGTGAATCGTGGCGAGCCGCGGACCCAACATCTCGCCACAACGATCGAGGTGCCTCAGGTAGGCGCGGCTGTAGTGACGGCAGGTATAACAGCCGCAATCCGGGTCGATGGGCTGTGTATCACCGGCATAGCGCGAATTGCGGATGTTCATGACGCCGCCCGGGACGAACACATGCCCGTTTCGCGCGTGCCGGGTCGGCATCACGCAGTCGAACAGGTCGACTCCCTGCGACACGGCCTCGACGAGATCCTCGGGCCGGCCGACGCCCATCAGGTAGCGCGGCCGTTCCACGGGCATCTGCGGCAGCAACTGTTCCAGCACGCGCCGGCGCTCTTCCGCGGGCTCGCCGACGGACAGCCCGCCGATCGCGAGGCCGTCGAAGCCGATGCGGAGCAGCCCGGCGAGCGATTCATTGCGCAACGAATCGTGGACGCCTCCCTGCACGATGCCGAACAGCACGCCTGCGCCCGAGCCCGCGTCCCAGGCGCGCCGGCTGCGCTCCGACCAGCGCAATGACAGTTCCATGGACTCGCGCGCCTGGCGCTCAGTCGCCGGCCAGGGCGTGCATTCGTCGAGGACCATCGCGATGTCGGAATCCAGCGCCCGCTGCACCGTCATTGAACGCTCGGGATCGAGGAACACGGCGTCACCATCGACCGGCGAGCGGAAGCTGACGCCCTCCTCCGTCACCTTGCGCTTCGCCGCCAGGCTGAATACCTGGAAGCCACCCGAGTCAGTCAGGATCGGCCGCTCCCAGTGCATGAATTCGTGCAGGCCGCCGTGGGCGCGCACGATGTCCTCGCCCGGCCGCAGCATCAGGTGGAAAGTGTTCGCGAGCACGATCTCGGCACCGCAGG
>JBATEA010000303.1:0-1624 GCA_049663745.1 Steroidobacteraceae bacterium
GAGTTGCGCGCAGTCTCCAAATCTCCCTTCAGTATCACCAAAGCTCGTTCCGCCGAACTTGTGGCTGTGCAGCCAGCTTGAGACAAGAGCGCATGACACAGTACCACGGCGAGCAAATTGTGCTGACTGCGCATGCCGTCTAACGCTAATTGGATGTCATCAATGACTGTTTGTTTTGCGTCATTTTTGACGGTTAATCACCCAGCCGGTCTGTAAGTCCTTGTCTAGTCTCAGGGTCGACATGATCTAACGTCCAACCCAGTGCGAGCCAAGGATGGCCCAGCCCCCACGTCTTCTGGAACAGGTCCGGGACCGCATTCGGGCCCGGCATTTGAGCTACCGGACGGAGAAGACGTACCTCTACTGGATACGCCGATTCATCCGCTTTCACAAGATGCGGCACCCGCGGGAAATGGAGGCCCCGGAGATCGAGGCGTTCCTGACCTCGCTCGCGGTCGTCAACAAGGTAGCCGCCGCGACGCAGAACCAGGCGCTCGCAGGCGTCCTGTTCCTCTATCGCGATGTGTTTGAACTCGACCTGCCTTGGCTCGCGAATGTCGTGCGTGCGAAATTGCCGCAACACCTGCCGGTGGTGCTGACGCGCCAGGAAGTACAAAAAGTGATAGCGCACTTGCGCGGCACGGAGTGGCTGATCGCCTCGCTGCTGTATGGCTCCGGCATGCGCGTGACGGAATGCCTGCAATTGCGGGTCAAGGATCTGGAACTCGCGCGTCACGAAATCCTGATCCGCGACGCCAAGGGTCAGAAAGACCGCGTCACGGTGCTACCGGATTCCCTGGTGCTGCCGCTGAAGGAGCACCTGGGTCGCGTGCGCGCGCTCTACGATACTGATCGCAAGGCAGGTTTGCCCGGCGTTTCCATGCCGTATGCGCTGCGTCGCAAGTATCCGAATGCTGCGACCTCATGGGTCTGGCAGTGGGTGTTTCCCGCGCGCAGCTTCTGCCGCGACGCGTATTCCGGCGAGATGGTTCGCTTCCATCTGCAACCGCAAAACATCCAGCGCTCGGTAAAGTTTGCGATTCGTGCCGCGGGGATCGAGAAGCCGGCAAGCTGCCACACCTTCCGCCACTGCTTCGCGACGCACCTGCTCGAGGACGGCTACGACATCCGCACGGTGCAGGAATTGCTGGGCCACGCGGACGTGAAGACGACGATGATCTACACGCACGTTCTGAACCGCGGCGGGCGCGGCGTGAAGAGTCCGCTGGATCGCGCCTAACGGGGGTCTGCGGCGACCGCTTCGGCAAATCGCTCGGGTGCGCCGGGATCCGTGCGCAGATAGATCGCGGGCTCGACCAGTTCCAGTTCCATGATCCGGAATCCGGAGTCGTGGCGCACAAGGTCGGCGCGCGCATAGAGAAGAGGCCGGCCGATCGCGGCGATCGCCGCATTGCCGGCGGCGATCAGCGCGGGCTCCGGGCGCACGGATCGGATCTCGGAGCCGTGTTCCTCCTGTACGCGGAAATCGCCCGGCTTCGGTACTTTCAGAATGCTATGGCTGAGCTCGCCGTTGAAATAAATTAGCGAGAATTCGCCCTCGGCGAGGATGCCGCGCTCGAAGGGCTGCATCATCAGTGGCCGTCGCGCAAAGTAGGTCTCGATC
>JBATEA010000304.1:0-10660 GCA_049663745.1 Steroidobacteraceae bacterium
AACCCACCAGGTTGCTGCCGCCGTCGAACGCGCGTCGCGCGCGATTTGCGGCGCGAGCAGCACCGCGATTGCCGGCATGGCGGGCAGCACATACGGCAATAGTTTGGATTGCGACGCGGAAAAAAACACCGCCACGACTACGGTCCAGACCAGAAGAAACAGCTCGACTCGAATGGCATCGCCGCGAGTCGTCAGTGACGGCACCGCGGCCCCGCGTTGCCGCCACAGCACGGCCGACCAGGGAAGGACCGCCGCGACGAGGATCGGCAGGAAATACCACCACGGACCAGGACGGCGACTCACGTCAGTTGCGAATCGCTGGAAATGCTCATGCACGAAAAAATACTGCGCGAATTCCGGGTTGCGCCGGGCCACGAGAAAAAACCAGGGAACCGTGATGGCCGCGAACAACGCCAGGCCGCCGATCCAGTGCAGCCGGCGCCACAGGAACCACTGCCGCGTCAGCAATGTATAGACCACCAGGGTAGCGCCGCAGAGAACGGGCGCCGCCGGTCCCTTGGTCAGCGCGGCCAGGCCGAGTAATGCCCACATCGCGAGCGTCCAGTGGCGTTCGAGTGTCGAACGCTGCTCCGATCGCATTGCCAGGAGAAATGCGAACAACGACGCCGACAGGAAGAATGTGAAGGCGCTGTCCAGCAGGTTGATTCGGCCGATGACCGCAAACGCGGGATTCACGGCCAGCGCCAGCGTGCTCGCCACTCCGATGGCGGCCGACTCGAATACGCTGCGCGAAAATGCATAGACCATGGGCAGGCAAAGGAACGCCAGCGAGAATCCAAAGACCCGGGAGGTCCATTCCCTGACGCCGAAGACCGAATACACCGCCGCCGTTGCCCAGTACTGAAGAGGCGGCTTCTCGAAGTATTTCAGGTCGTTGAGCCGCGGGGTCACCCAGTCGCCGCCCGCCAGCATCTCGCGTGGAATCTCGGCGTAACGACCCTCGTCTGGCTCCAGCAGCGGCCGCAGCGAGATCGTTCCAAACCAGGCGATCGCCAGGATCGCCCACACCCACCAGGGGAAGCGCGCGGCGGCTGCCATTGCGTCCGGCATGTCGCTCACGGCTCAGGCGGCGTGCTGGGTGGCGATGACCGCGCTTGGGCCGCTCGCATCGGACATGCGTCGGCCGATATAGAAGGCAATCGTGCTGCGGATGCTGGTATCCACGTCGGTGGTCGGAATCCAGCCCAGCTCGATCCGCGCGGCCTCGACGGCGGGCACCCGCAGTTGGATATCCTGGTAGTACTTTCCGTAGAAATCGCCCGCGGTCACATTTTCAATCCGTGTCGCAAGCGCGCGCTCGCGCAGCGACGGAAACTCCTGGGCGATTTGTATCATCTTTTCGGCAAGTTCCTTGATCGAAATGCAATTGGCCGGATTGCCGATGTTGAAGATGCGCCGCGAAGCACGCCCGCCCGGGTTCTCGAGTATGCGCAGCAGGCATTCGATCCCGTCATCGATGAACGTGAACGAACGCCGCTGGCTGCCGCCATCGACCAGCTTGATTGGCTGCCGATAGAGGATGCTCGACAGGAATTGCGTGACGACCCGCGAGCTACCCTCCTTGGGCTCATCGACATTGTCGAGATTGGGTCCGATGAAATTGAACGGCCTGAAAAGGGTGTAATCGAGATTGTCGCGCGTTCCATACGCGAATATCACGCGGTCCAGCATCTGCTTCGATGCCGCATAGATCCAGCGCTGCTTGTTGATCGGGCCGTAGACCAGCGGGCTGGTTTCCTCATGCAGCACGCTATCCGGCGACATGCCATAGACCTCGGATGTCGACGGGAATACCAGGCGCTTGCCGTACTTCACGCACTGGCGAACGATGCCCAGGTTCGCTTCGAAATCGAGTTCGAATACGCCCAGTGGATCTTTCACGTATTGGGCGGGGTTCGCGATCGCGACCAGAGGCACCACCACATCGCATTTCTTGACGTGGTACTCCACCCATTCGCGATTGATCGTGATATCGCCTTCCACGAACTTGAACCGGGGGTTCTGTCCGACATCGCGGAGCTTGTGGTCGCACAGGTCGATGCCGTAAACCTCCCAGTCCGTGCGGCGCAGGATTGCACTCGACAGCGCACTGCCAATGAAACCATTGGCCCCCAGGATCATTACTTTCAATGGCATAGCACGCACTCGCGAAGCTGATCCGCCATCGCGCGCCGAAACCGGACCGGCTGGGCGCACGCCCGCTCGTCGCTGGTGCACGCTATGCACCTGCATCATTGGACGCATTGACCTGGGTCATTCAATCGGACCGGCGGGAAAGCGGTGCGGGATCCCGTGGCGTTCGGGAATCCGGTCAGATAGCCACTGAGTCATGACGCGACCCTTCCGGAAAAGGACTATTTATCAGGAGGTTGGAGGTGGTCTACCGGCCGCTGCCCTTGCGCCACGGCCCGCCGCCGGCGTACGCTGGCCGACGGCTTCGGGGGTGCCATGCTGCGCATTGTCGTGCTGAATCCCAAAGGTGGTTCGGGCAAGTCCACGGTCGCGACCGCGCTTGCAGCGATGTACGCGGTCCGCGGCTACCAACCGGCGTTGATGGACTTCGACTCGCAGGGGACCAGCACGCGCTGGCTCGAGAAGCGCTCGCATGAACGGCCCAAGATCCACGGCGTCGCGGCCTACGCACGCACGATCGGCGTCACGCGCAGCTTCCAATTGCGCGTTCCGCACGGCGCGGATCCGGTGATCGTCGATACGCCGGCTGCGTTGCAGACCCAGCACTTCCTCGAACACGTCAGGGACGCCGACGCGGTCCTCGTGCCGGTAATGGCCTCGGACGCGGATATCCATGCCTGCTCCCGCTGCATCGGGCACCTGCTGATTTCGGGAAAGATCAAGCGCCGCGAGAATCGCCTGGGTGTCATCGCGAATCGCGTGAAGCCCAACACGATCATCTGCCGCACGCTGATGCGGTTTCTCGACCAGCTGCAGATTCCAGTCATCACGACGCTGCGCGATTCGCAGAGTTACGTGCATGCCGGCGAGCTGGGCCTCGGCATCCATGATCTAAACCCGACGCGGGTTCAACCGGAACTCGCTCAATGGGAGCAGTTGTGGTCGTGGCTCGAGGCGCGGCGTCAGGTCGTACCGCAGGAAGCGCCGGTCGTCGCCGCCCTCTGATCCCTGCTGCCGGCGCGATACCGGGCCGGCCACTTCCGCCGCCCGCTAGAATTCATTCATGCTGGATGCGTTTCGCCGCGCAGTCGTCGTAGTTGCCATCACGGCATCACTCATCGCGTCACCCGCCGCCGATGCGGCTGGCGCCAGTCTCGTGGGCCGCCCGGTCGTCGAGGTCCTGCGCGAACTGCGCGGTCCGGGCCTCGAATTCATTTACAGCTCGGAACTGCTCCCGCAATCGGTGTCCGTGCTGGCCGAACCGAGGTCCGGCAACCGGCTGCTGATTGCGCGCGAAATCCTGAAGGCTCACGGCCTGGCACTCTCCGTCGTCCGTCCGGGTCTCTTTGCCGTCGTGCGCGAACGCCGGGCCATCGTCCAGGGCCCGGTCGCCGGCCAGGTGGTCAATGCGCAGAATGGCCAGCCTGTCACCGCAGCGCGCGTCGAGTTGCAGCCCTTGGGCGCCGTGCAATGGTCGGATGCGCGCGGCCGGTTTTCGCTGGGGCTGGTGCCTGAAGGGACGTATTCGCTGCGCGCCTGGGCCGCGGGATTCGAGAGCCTCGAATTGCCGGAATTCCGGGTTTCGGAGGCCGGCGCGACGGCGGAACTGCAGTTGCTGCCGGCGACCACCGAACTCGCGGAGGTGGTGGTCGCGACCAGTCGCTATGGCTTTGACCGATCCGATGGGTTCGGAGCGGTGCTTCTGGACGGCGACTCGCTCGCCGCGCAACCTTCGATTGGCGAGGACGCGATTCGCGCGCTGGGACGATTGCCCGGAATCGCCCAGACCGGGCTCTCGGCGCAGTCCAGCATCCGTGGCGGCGAGGCCGGCGATGTCCTGACGCTGGTGGACGGCTTTCCCATTCGCCAGGCTTTTCACCTGCCCGGCTACCAGAGTGTCTTCGGGCTGCTCGATCCCGGGGTGATCGAGAAAGCGCAGGTTTTCACGGGCGGATTTCCGGTGCGCTACGGAAACCGGCTGGCTGGAGTCTTCGACCTGCAGACGATCGATGCATCGACCAGTCCGCGGACCGCGCTTGGACTCAGCTTCTTCAACGCAAGCGCGCGAAGCGGCGGGAATCTCGAGCCGCTGGGCGCCGACTGGCTCGTCTCTGCGCGCGGTGGTGTCCTGCGGCAGGTGCTGCACGCCGTAGCGAATGACGCAGGCAGCCCGACATACGGGGACGTCTACGCACGAATGGGTTTTGGCGACATTGCCGGCCTGCGAATCAGCGGAAACCTGCTTTGGTCGCGTGACGAATTGTCCATTTCCCGCGAGGCACGCGGCGAAGACGCGCAGATCGAGAGCCGCACGCGATATCTCTGGCTGCGCGCGGATCATGACTGGGGTGACGACTTGCAGGCGTCGCTGTGGCTCGGTCACAGCGAAATCGACAGCGTGCGCACCGGGACCATCGACAGCCCGGCCATGGGAACCGGCGGGGTGGATGACCACAGGGCATCGCAGATCGCCGATCTTCGCGGGCGCCTGGCCTGGCGGCCGGGCGTGCGCCACTGGCTGGAAGCGGGCGTCGAATGGACACAGGAGGATGCACACTACCGCTACGCGTCAATCATCCAGTTCCCGGACACCGTCGCGACCCTGTTCGGCCGGGATCCGATGCAATCGCGCCAGATCGAACTGGACCCCGAACGCGAGCGCGCTTCCCTGTTCGTCACGCATCGCTGGCAGCTGACCGATCGTCTGGTTTCGGAACTTGGCCTGCGGGCCCAGCGCACGATCACCGACGGCACGACCACCGAAGACTGGCTCTATGACCCGCGCGTCAATCTGCGCTGGCAGGTCGCGGACGCGACCAGCCTGCGCATGCACTGGGGACGCTTTGTCCAGACCGACGAAGTGCAGGAGCTGAAGGTCGAGGACGGACTCACCGCATTCCCAGGCCCGCAGCGATCCGATCACCTGATCGTCGGCGTGGACCATCGGCTTCCAGGCGGCACCGCCCTGCGCATCGAAGGATTTCGCAAGTTGCAGTCGGCGCCGCGCCCGCGCTTTGAGAATCTGCTCGACACGCTGACCCTGATGCCGGAAATCGCGCCGGATCGCGTGTTGATCGCGCCGCAGTCCGCCGAGATGCGTGGCCTGGAATTGACTGTCACCTCCGAGAATACTGACGCGACACGCTGGCTGTCGGTCGCGTGGTCGGACGCGGTCGATCACGTCGGCGGACAGAGCGTGCCTCGAAGCTGGGACCAGACCTGGGCAATCACCGCCGGTATCGACCGGATTCGCGGCAACTGGCGCCTTGGCGCCATTGCCAGTGCGCACCGCGGCTGGCCGACCACGCACGTCGAAGACGACACCCTGGGCGCCCGGAATCGGGACCGCCTGCCTGTTTTTGCGACGCTGGACCTGCGCGCCGAGTATCGCCGCCCGCTCGCAATCGGCAGTCTGGCACTCACATTCGAATTGACGAACGCGCTGAACCGGCACAACAGCTGCTGCTCCGAACTGATCGCGAATCAGGAAGGCAGCGGCGCGACAAATTTCGATACGCGCGCGCGCGACTGGCTGCCAATCCTGCCCTCGATCGGCGTTCTCTGGGAATTCTGACCCCTTGCAAGACCGGTTGAACGGCCCCCGATCGTCCGTCCAACGGGTGTGACGGATTCGTACCCGCACATCCGCCGTCAGGCGATAATTCGTACTTCGTGGCGTACTGCCGGCCGGAGGCAATCTGGTGTTGTGCGACGGGTCCGTGATACGGCGATACCGCCTTGTGCTGGCGCTGGGCTCAGCCTGCCTGGCCGTCGGCGCGGTATTGCGCCTCGTGCTGTGGTCGCGCTTTGGCATGCACGCCGGCGTCAGCGGCTGGTCGCTGCCCGCAATCCTCGCGGGCGGCCTGGTGAACGACACCGTCGTGACCTTTTATCTACTCGCGCCGCTCGCCGTCTATTCGGCCTTGCTGTCGGATCGCTGGTACGACTCGAGGGCCAACCGCTGGCTGCTCGCGGCCGGCAGCTGGCTGATGCTCGCTTCGATCGCGTTCCTCGCCTTCGCCGAGGTCTATTTCTTCGAGGAATTCGACGCGCGCTTCAACCTGGTCGCGTTCGACTACCTGATGTATCCGACCGAGGTTGTCGGCGACGTCTGGGAGGAATATCCGGTCATCCGCATTGCGCTGGCATCGGCGATATTTGCGACCGCCGTTCTCTGGATGTTCCGCGGCTGTTTCATGAGCGATCCCTCGGCCGCCACGCCGCTCGCAAGGCGCGTGCGGCCGATGTTGCTGCATTCGACCGTGGTGCTGCTTTGCGCATTCTTCTATCCGACCGACATGCTTTCGCTGAGCGCGAACCGCATCACGAACGAGCTCGTGCAGAACGGAATCAGCAGCTTCTTCCTGGCCGCCAAGACCAACGAGATCGACTACCACGCGTACTACCGGAGCGCCGACCCTGCCGAAAATCTGAAATTGATCGCAGCAGAGCTGGGCCGCGGAGGCGGCCGGTTCACCCGCCTCGCCGAAGGCCGCCTCGACCGCGCGTTTGCGGCGCGCGCGGATGGCCTGGGCAGGCTCAATGTCGTGCTGGTATCAAGTGAGTCCTTCGGCGCCGAATTCAGCCGCCTGTACGGATCGAAAGAGGATTTGACCCCGTTCTTCGATGCTTACGCGCAGAAAAGCCTGTGGTTCCGGCATACATATGCATCCGGCACGCGAACCGTGCGAGGACTCGAGGCGCTCGCGAGTTCCATACCGCCGATTCCGACCGTCTCGATCCTGCGCCGTCCCGGAAACGAGAACATCGCGACCTGGGGCGCGGTGATGCGCTCGCTCGGATACCACACGAGCTTCCTCTACGGTGGCTACGGCTATTTCGACAACATGAATTATTTCTTCGGCAGCAATGGCTTTGAAGTGCTGGACCGCAGTGCCATCGTCAAGGTGCGATTCGAGAATGTCTGGGGCGTCAGCGACGAAGACCTGTTCGACCGGTCGCTGGCGCACTTCGACCAGCTGCACGCGGCCGGTGAGCCGTTCTTCTCGATCATCATGACGACGTCGAATCACAAGCCCTATACGTTCCCCCCGGGACTCGAGAAACTGGGGATTCCGCAAAACGGCGGCAAGCGCCCTGCTGGCGTGCGCTATGCCGACTATGCCCTTGGCCAGTTCCTCCTCCATGCGCAGGAGCATGCCTGGTTCGACGACACGATCTTCGTGGTCGTTGCGGACCACGGCGCGCGGGTTTACGGCGCGCAGCAGATACCGCTGCGGACCTACGAAATCCCGCTGATGATCTATTCGCCGAAGCACATCGCGCCGCGCCGCGTGGACACGTTGATGACCCAGATCGACGTCGCGCCAACGGTGCTCGGCCTGCTCGGGCTGCCCTACGAGGCTCCGTTCTTCGGGCAGGATGTGCTCCATTCGCCGGCCGATGGGCGCGTAGCGCTCTTCAATCACAACCATGACATCGCGATTTTCCGGGACGGCCGCATCGTCGTCTTCGGCCTGAAACAGGCCGTGGATTACTACGACTACGACGCTTCCACGGACAGCTATGCGCCGGCTGCGCCGGATCCGGAACTCAAGCGCCTCGGTATCGCCTATTTCCAGACGGCCTATGATCTCTTCACGACGCACCGCTACGAGGCGGCCGACGGCCCTTCGCCGGACGCGCTTGCGCCGCAGCGCCAAAACCAATGACCAATTGCACCAGGCTCCTGGTGAATGCCGTGCTGGTCATGCTCGCGGCCAGCTTACCGGCCGCGATCGCATCGGCCCAAGCGCCCGAAACACCGCAGGCCAAGTCGATGCCGTTCCCCGCCGATGCCGAACTCGAGGCGCAAGGCGCCCGCATCGGCAATGTGACGATCCTGGTCAAGCCCATCTTCGATCCAGAGAAACCTGGCGAAAACAAGGCGCTGTTCCGGCTGGCGGACAAATGGCACATGGATTCGCGCGAGTCCGCCATCAGCCCGCAGCTATTGTTCAAGCCCGGCGACCCCTACTCGCGCCGCATCCTGGACGAGACGGAACGCAATCTGCGCGACCTGCGATTCATCCACGAGCCCGCAATCCGCGTGTCCGGTTACCACGACGGCCTCGTGGATCTGGAGGTCATCGTGCACGACGTCTGGACCCTCAATCCCGGCGTCTCCTATGGCCGCACCGGTGGCAAGGACTCCGGGGGCATCAGCTTTCAGGAGCTCAATCTCCTCGGATACGGCAAGCGCATTGCGATCGACTATAGACACAATGTCGACCGTAATTCCTACACGCTCACATGGGTTGATCCGAATGTCCTCGGAAGCCGGTGGCAGAGCGAGGCCACGATCACGGACAGCGACGACGGCACGGGGCAGACACTGCTGCTGGAACGCCCATTTTTCTCGCTCAACACGCGCCGCAGCGCCGGCGTCTGGTTCGTGCACGACGATGCCATCCAGAATGTCTACCGGCTCGGCGACCGGATTGCCGAGTACCAGCGAAACCGGCAGGACGCCGAGATCAAGTACGGCTGGTCCGGTGGCTTGCAGGACGGCTGGACGCGCCGCTGGCTCGCAGGGCTGCGGCGCGAGTCAGCGGAGTTCGCGCTGGTGCCCGACGCCACTGCGCCGGCGGCGCTGCCCGGGGATCGCGACCTGCGTTATCCATTCCTTCGCCTGGAGGCGATCGAGGACGATTTCGAGACGACCCGCAACCTCGACCAGATCGCACGCACCGAGGACCTGCATTTCGGCTGGCGGTATGCCCTCGAGCTCGGCTGGGCGGCGACGGCACTCGGTTCGGACCGGGATGCGGCGATACTGCGTGCCGACCTGGGCCGCGGATTCCGGCTTGGCGACCGCCGTTTGTTGTTCATCGGCAGTTCGCTGACCGGGAGGCTGGAAAGCGGTTCGGCGAAGGACGCCCTGTTCTCCGCAAGCCTGCGCTATTACCACCCGACGGGCCAGCACAGCACGTTCTTCGTAGCGCTGACCGGCGACGCAGGCCAGGATCTGGACGCCGATCACGAACTCGTGCTCGGCGGCGAAGAGGGCCTGCGCGGCTACCCGTTGCGTTACCAGACCGGCGACACCCGCGCGATCCTGACGATCGAGCAGCGTTATTACACGAAGTACTCGCTCTGGAAGATCGCAGATATCGGCGGCGCGGTGTTCTTCGACATCGGGCGCACCTGGGGCAACTCAGCCTTCGGCCCGACGGAGAACCAGGGCATGCTGAAGGACATCGGCTTTGGACTGCGCCTCGGCAATACGCGGTCTGCGCTCGGAAATGTCCTGCACCTGGACGTCGCCTTCCCGCTGGACGGCGACAGCTCCATCGATAGTGTGCAGTTCCTCGTGCAGACGAAGCGCACATTTTGAATCCCGATACCGACAAGCCGCCCCCGGGCGCCGGCGGGATGAGCGCCTTCTGGCGCAGCCACGCCTTGTGGCCCGCGCTGCTGTTCGGCGCTGCATTCCTGGCCATCTGGGCAACCCGCGTGGACCTGCGGCTGGCTGATGCATTCTTCTACCGCGGGGCAATCCACGACTGGCTCGGCGCCGGGACCTGGTGGGCGGTTGACCTGATACACACCGGCGGCGCGAGGCTGGTGCGACTGATTGGCATCGGGGCCCTGCTCACCTTCCTGCTCGGATTCAAGCTGCCGCGGCTGCGCCGCTGGCGCGTCGATGCGGCCTACCTGACGCTCGCGCTGATCCTCGTGCCCAGCGTGGTCGGCGCGCTGCAGATCGTGACCAACGTCGATTGCCCGCGTGATCTCGACATGTACGGCGGCGACAGGCCCTACGTGAGCCTGCTCGGCGACCGGCCGGACGCATTGCCGCGCGCGAAATGCTTCCCCGGTTCACACGCGTCTTCCGGCTTCGCGCTGGTGTCGGTGTACTTCCTGCTCCGCGACCGGCGGCCGCGCGCCGCCCGCCGGGCACTGGCCGGCGCGGTTTTGCTGGGGATGGTTTTCTCCTTCGGCCAGCAGGCGCGTGGCGCGCATTTCCTCTCCCACGATCTCGCCAGTGCCGCGATCGCCTGGTTCCTGTCGCTGGCGCTCTGGCAAATCATGTTGCGGCGTAGAATCAGCGCGAGAGGGCCGGAAGGCGATTGATTGGTGTCCGCGTGCACGTCCAAGCATTCAGGCAGCGTCACGAGAAGTGAACCGGAACGCAGCCGACGAGAAGGAACTCCTGCGGCGGATGCTCGCCGGCGACGAGCGCGCATTCGACGCGTTTTTCGCGGCCTATTTCGCCCGCGTGTATCGCTTTGCACTGCCGCGGCTGAATGGGGACGTCGAGGCGACACGCGAGGTTGTGCAGGCGACATTGGCCAAGGCGATGCGCAAGATGGGCAGCTTCCGCGGCGACGCTTCGCTGTTCACCTGGATATGCCAGATCTGCCGGCGCGAGGCGGTGGATCATATCCGCGCCAATCGCCGGCACACGCGCCACGTCGTATTGATCGACGACCAGCCGGAACTGCGAATGGCGATCGAGGCGATCGAGGCGCCCGAGGAGTACGACTTGGCCAGGAGTTACGGG
>JBATEA010000305.1:0-2750 GCA_049663745.1 Steroidobacteraceae bacterium
GACCAATTCCGCTTCGGCGAGCAGCTCGGCCCCGGCCTCGGTCAACCAGCGCCCGAACAGGCGGCGCGCGTCGTGCCGATCGCGAAACTTGAGGTCGTGAACCAGCTGGCGCATGACGCCGTCAAAGCGCGCCACGGCGCGTGCCCGGTCGTAGTCGGGCGGATCTGCCGCCGCCGCTGCCGAGATCATCGGTCCTCCGACGTCGAACGGCAGCGGAATGCCGAGGCGATCGCACACTGGCGCGCGGATGAAGTCGATGTCCGACCAGCAGTCCGGGCAGATGCAATCATGCGAGGATAGCGGCCGGTGGCAGGCGAGGCACACGGGCGGAACGATCAGGTCCCCCACCGCAGCAGCCACCGAGCGCAGCGCCCCGGCGGCATCTTTCCCCCAATGAAGCATGTTGCCCGCTACGCTGGCCAAGAGCACCTCGAGCGATCATGGTAGCGCCCAATTCGAGCCGCCGCGAGCACCCCTTGTCCGCCGCACCCGACCCCGTCCGCATATTCGATCGCGCACTGCTGGCGCGGCGGCGCGCGCGTGTCGCGGCGTCCGCGGCAGGCCATGACTTCCTGCTGGCGCGCGTCGCCGACGACCTGGCCGCGCGCGCCCGCCTGCTGTGCTTCGACGAGCTGTTCGTCTCCGACATCGGCGATGCGATGCTGCTCGGCGGCCTGTTCGAAAGGTTGTTCGCGCGCGGCGTGACGCTGGTCGCGACCTCCAACCTCGCGCCGTCAGAGCTCTACCGCGACGGACTGCAGCGCGCCCGTTTCTTGCCTGCGATTGCACGCATCGAACGGCACTGTAAGGTCATGGAACTCGACGCTGGCATCGATTACCGGCTGCGCCGGCTCGAACGCACGCAATTCTTCCTCGGGCCCGAGATCACGGACGCAGAGGCCCGCATGGCCGCCGAGTTCGAGCGCATAGCGGACGGATCCGGCACCGCCGACGTCGCCGTCGAGGTCGAGGGGCGCCCGGTGCGCGCCATCCGCGAGGGCGAGGACATCGTCTGGTTCAAGTTCCGCAAGCTCTGCGAGGGGCCGCGCTCGGCCGCCGACTACATCGAGATCGCACGCTGCTATCACACGGTGCTGGTAAGTGACATTCCGGTCATGGCGTCGACATCCGATGACGCGGCACGGCGCTTCATCACGATGGTGGACGAGTTCTACGATCGCGGCGTCAAGCTGATCCTGTCCGCGGCCGCCGCGACCCCGGAAGGCCTCTATCGCGGCGAGCGTTTGGCCTTCGACTTCCGCCGCACGTCGAGCCGGTTGCACGAGATGCAGGGACGGGAATACCTTGCGAGGCCGCACCGGCCCTGAGCGATGCCTAGCGTGCGGGGTCTTCCACCTGCGGCCGCGGCTCGCCCATCCGGTAGACCGCGATGATTCGATGGGTCACAGTGTCGCGCAGGACATTGAACCACTGTCCGCAGCCGAAGCTGTGGCACCAGCGCTCGGCGTGCTGGCCCTTGGGATTCGAGCGGAAAAAGAGGTAGCTGGACCAGGTCTCGTCGCTGCAATCCGGCGGCGGGCGCGCAATGTGCGACTCGCCGCCGTACGTGAACTCCGGCTCGTCGCGGGTACCGCACCAGGGACACTCGATCCGCAGCATTTCGGTATCCTACCCACGATATCCGATGTCGCGCTATTCCTTTCCTGCCCTCGCCCTGCATGCTCTGCGCGGCCACCAGCGCTGGTCGCGCGCGCTGCGCAATGACCCGCCGAAACCCGCCTATGACGCGGTGATCATCGGCGGCGGCGGTCACGGCCTCGCGACCGCGTACTTCCTCGCGAAGAACCACGGCATGCGCCGCATCGCCGTGCTCGAGAAATCCGTCATTGGCCACGGCAATTCCGGCCGCAATACGCAGGTGGTCCGCTCCGACTACTACCACCTGCCCAGCTCGAAATTCTTCGAGCGTTCATTGCGCCTTTACGAGGGCCTGAGCCGGGAACTGAACTACAACATCATGTTGAGCCAGCGCGGCAAGATCAACCTGGCCCACAGTCCGCACGAACTGGAAATGCAGCGCCGTACCGTGAACGCCATCCGCATGAATGGCGTCGATGCGGACATGCTGTCGCTCGACGATCTCCGCAGGCTCGAGCCGGCGCTCAACTTCAACGGCCGCTACCCCATCGAGGGCGGCTCGGTGCAATGGCGCGGCGGCATGGCCCGTCACGATGCAGTCGTCTGGGCCTTCGCGCGCGCCGCGGGCAAGCTCGGCGTGGACCTCGTGCAGGACTGCGAAGTCAGGGGATTCCGGATCGGGCATGGCCGCGTCACCGGCGTCGACACGAATCGCGGCCACATCGCGGCGCCGCGCGTCTGCATGGCCGTTGCCGGTCATTCGTCGGTGCTTGCGCGCAAGGCGGGCATTGCGCTCCCGATACATAGTACGGCGCTGCAGGCCATGGTCACGGAACCGGTCAAGCCGATGCTGCATCACGTGCTGATGTCGGCCGTGGTCCATGCCTATGTCAGCCAGTCGGATCGCGGCGAGATCGTCCTCGGAGGCGGCGCCGATATTTACCTTTCGTACGCGCAGCGCGGCGGCCTGCCGGCGATGGAGACGATTGCGCAGGCCGCCGTCGAGTTGTATCCGTCAATCGGCCGCCTGCGCCTTATGCGCCAATGGGCCGGCATCGTGGACATCACGCCGGACACGAGCCCCATCATGGGTCTGACACCCGTACAAGGACTCTATGTGAGCGGAGGCTGGGGCACGGGCGGCTACAAGG
>JBATEA010000306.1:0-4365 GCA_049663745.1 Steroidobacteraceae bacterium
GGCTCTGCACGACGCCGTCGATGTATGCGGTAAGCGCCAGCTCGCTACTGCCATCGGCAGCGGCGGGATCGAGCAGCCGACCCGCCACTTCGCTGCGTGAGACGCGAAGGATCGCCCGCTCCACGCGCGCGAGCGCCGCGGGCAGATGTGCGTCATCGATGCCGAGTTCGCGCAACTGGCGCTGCCACGAGGCGACATTCGCCTTCAATCCTTCCGGCGCGCGGCGTTCCTGCACGAGACGGTGAAGTTCGAAATGCACGACCTGACCGACGGCCTGGGCAATCGCACCGGCCCAGTCGAACTCCGGGCGGATCGATCCCTCGGGCCGGCCGGCAATCCGCAGGACCGCCGTTCGCGGTGGCACTTCCGGGACCGGCGCCACGAAATCTGCCGGCAGGCGCAGCAGCGGCGGTGCCGTCAGCCGGCGCCGGCCGCTGGTCGCTTGCGTCGCGCCGCCATGCACCGCGGCTTTTATCAGCAATGCCCGCTCGAAATCCCCGCGCAGCACCGGCCAGAAGAATCCAAGCAGGCTGCCTGCCGCCGGCTTGCGGAACCGTGGCTCGTCATTCTTCCAGCTGATCTTCATCGAGCCGACCAGATGCAGCTGACGCTTTGCGCGGGTCGCGGCGACGTAGGCGACGCGCCCCAACTCGAGCGCCTCACGCTCGGTTGCAAGGCGGCGCATCCATTGCTCGAGCGGATCCGCATCGCCGCCGCTTTCACCGGACTCTGCCCGGCTCGCCAGGACGATGCCGCGGCGACCCGGGCCGGTTGCCACCTGCGTCCAGTAAAGCAGGGGTCGCTCGCGGCCCCGAACGCCGCGCTGCAGGTCGGGAACGATCACGACGTCGAATTCGAGACCCTTGGCGCGGTGGATCGTCATGATCTGAACCGCGGCTGCGTCGCTGCCCACCGGTGAAGCCATGACACCATCGACGGCTGCGTCGATCGCCCTGGCTTCCGGGCAGCAGCCGGTCTCCAGTTCAAGCCGGTCGAGGGCCGCGAACAGCAGCTCGGCATTGGCGAGGTCCGATGGGTCGCCGACCGTTGCCGGACCCGCGAGCGCAAGCCAGGCGCATTTGAGCCAGCTGCCCAGCGTGCGTTGGCCACGGCTTGCGACGGCGGCATCGAGACGCGCATGCAGCAATGCGAGGCGTCTCGCACCGTCCGCGGAGAGCCGGTCCAGCGCCAGCGGATCCGCGATCAACACCGATACCAGCGCGTGGCTGTCGTCGCCCACCAGCGCCAGCAGGTCCGCGAGCGAAATCCCGCACCATGGCGCGCGCAACACCGCCAGCCACGCAGTGCGGTCGCCGCCGTGCAGCATCGCCTTCGCGAGCGCGACCAGGTCGCGTATCGCCGGTCGCTCAACCAGCGATTCCAGCTCGACGCCCCGGTATTCGATGCCAGCCGCGCGCAGAGCCGCCAGCACCGATGGCAGGGACGCACGGCTGCGCACCAGGACGGCAATGGATGGACGCGAAGCGTCCGTCGCGCCGCCCAGTGCTGCGGCTGCGGTCTCCGCCACCTGCCGGGCCATCGCACGCTCATCGGCGTCCAGCAGAGGATGAACGAAGACGCCGTCGCCCGCGCTGTCGGAATGTACGGCAGTCGCCGCCGAATAGCGCACGGCACCCCGCTCGAAGTCGTCCGCGGCCGGCAGTAATGCCGCAAATGTCTGGTTGACCCACGCGACGATCGCGGCACAGGAACGGAAGTTCTGTCCGAGCCGTTCAGCGCCGAGCGGAACGCCGCCGACGCCCTGGCGCTGTGCCTGCAGGAACAGCGTGACATCCGCCTCGCGGAATGCATAGATCGATTGCATCGGGTCGCCGACGCAGAACAGGCTGCGCCCGTCGCCCGGTTGCCAGCCCGCAACCAGCAATTCGAGCAAGCGCTCCTGCGATGGAGACGTGTCCTGGTATTCATCGACCAGCAGATGACGGATTCGGTAATCGAGTGCGAGCGCCAGCTCGGTGGGCGCCGATTCGTCCCCGAGCGCGTCCCGCGCCGCCGCTGCAACTGCGGGATGGTCGAGATTGTCGCGTTCCGCGAAGAGTGCCAACAGCTCGGCAACGGCATGCGGCAGCACCGCGCACAGTGCGTCGATCCGTTGCCATTGCCGGTCCGTCAGGGCCCGCGGCGGCAGGAATCGCAGTTGCACGAGCGCCGCGGCGACGCCGTCATGGTCCGCGTATCCGGCGAGCAGTTCCTTCATGCGCTGCTTGCGCGCGGCCCAGCCGGCACCTTCGCTCGCGGCCAGGAATCCCTGCTTGCGGTCGACGGTCCTGCGCAATTCGACGCTCGGCGGCGCCTTCAGCAGCAGATCGGCCAGTGCGCGCCATTGGGGGACTGCGGAAACCGTGGCTGGCGGCAATCCGTCGAGCGCCGCAAGCGTCGCGAGCGGCCCATCGGACGGTCCGGCGGCGGCCACTTCGCGTATCAATGAAATGAGCGGCTGCATGTCCGCCGCAGCCAGGATTGCGTGAACCCGCGCAAGTTCGGTCTCGATCGCCGACCCCAGCAGACCGTCGATCGAATCCCGGAGCCCGGGCCCATCGCCGGAGGCGAGCAATTTCGGCAACCACAGTTCGCGCGCACCGAGCATGGTCTCGATCAGACGCGCCAGCAGTTGTGGCTCGTGATTCAATGCGCGCGCCAGACGTTCGAGGCGCGGTGCGACGGCTCCGCCAGCATCCATCCCGGTGACGCAGCGCCTTGCCGCCTCTGAATAGAGCGGCCTGGCATCGTCGATCAATGCGGACGACGTGCCGATACGCGCCGCGAGAGGCAGGCGGCGTGCCAGCCAGTGATTGAGGCCGTCGATGGTCTGCACGTGCAGCCGCGCCGGATTGTCTTCGAGGCCCCAGCCGCGATCACGGCTGCGGGCCAGCGCTGCGCTCGCGTGCTGGCGGATTTCCAGTTCGTGCGGCATCGACTCCGGCCGCGGTGGTTCCGTGGCTGACGTCAGCGCCGCCAGAATCCGATGCCGCATCTCCGCAGCCGCCTTGCGGGTGAATGTGATGGCAACGATCTGCTCCGGGCAATCCACAGTCGCGAGCAGACGCAGATAGCGCAGCGTCAGCAATGAAGTCTTGCCGGAACCGGCCGGTGCCTGGACGATGAACGAGCGTTCCGGATCGACGGCTCGCCGGCGCAACTCCAGGTCCGCGCGCACCGCGTCAGACATCATCGTTGCCCTCCTCCGCGCCCGCTTCATCGGGCAGAGCGACAGCGACCCGGCACAAGGCACCGAGATGGCAGTAACGGCAGGTATCGGCGGCGAGTTTCGGGTCCACGGCGGCGTGGCCCGCGGCGTGATCGCGCGCCAGGCGGTCGAGCCAGGCGTACCAATGCTCCTTGATGACGGGCCACTCGAAACCGCGTTGCCCGTCTTCCGTCAACTCGAACTTCGTGGCAGGCAGCAGGCCGTCGATCATGCCGTCGGCGCCGCTGACACCGACGAAGTCGGCACGATCGGCGTTGAGTTCGGCAACCGCGATGCCGGCCGGGTGCTGCGGATGCAGCACCGCATACAGGGGCAACTGCGGCGCCTCCATGCGCGCGCCACGCCACTGCGCCTTCTTGACTGCACCGCTCTTGTAATCGATGACCACGAGTTCGTCGCCGACCCGGTCCACCCGGTCCACGCGCAGGCGCAGATCCAGCCCGCCGATGCGGCCATTGAACGCGCGTTCGGTTTCGACGACCGTGAATGCCGGCCGCGCCCTCTCGAGCGCCAGCAAATGGCCGATCGCGCGGCGCTGCCAATCGCGCTCGACTGCCACCGATCGCGCGCCACTCTCCGCGGGCAGTACGTCGGTCATGGACTCCTCGATCGCGGCCGTGATCCTTTGGCCGCAATCGGCCGGGTCGAGTCGCAACAGCGCCTGCTGCGACCCGAGCTCCGCCCAGATGCGCTGCAATGCGCGGTGCAGCACGATGCCGCGCAGGCGCCGGTCAAATCCGGCCGCTGGCTCCTCGAGCGGATCGGCGCGCAGTCGCAGTTCGGCGAATGCACGGAACGGGCAATGCGACTGGAGTTCGAGCACTCGCGCGCCGCCGTGCGCTGCGCCGTCCCGTAGCGGTGGCACGAGATCATCCCGCAAGGGTTCGAGAGTGGCGGCTGCGAACACGAGATGCTCGCGGGTGGCCCGCCGTGCCGGCGGTTCCAGTGGCGGCGCCTCCGCGGGTGCGAGCGGCGTTCCGTCCACATCCGAATCGTTCTCACGGCACGGCCAGGACAGGACCAGTTCTCCGGCGCGGGTGCGCCAGCGGGCGATAATCGCGCGGGCCTCTTCCACGCATCCGCCGGCGGTCACGCAGGGCATGCCGAGACGGCGCTGGATTTCGATCGGCAGCAAG
>JBATEA010000307.1:0-9124 GCA_049663745.1 Steroidobacteraceae bacterium
GCGCTGCCGTCCCGCGTATGCGGCGATGCTCGACCGCAGCGCTGCGGCGCAACTGAAGGCGCGCCTGGCGCTCGCGCAATGCGAGACGCGTGTCCTCGCCGGCCCCGAGGCGCTCGTGACGGTCGCGACGCTCCCCGAAGCCGAACTGGTGATGGCCGCCATCGTGGGTGCCGCGGGTCTCGCGCCGACGCTCGCCGCCGCCGCTGCGGGCAAGCAGCTGTTGCTCGCCAACAAGGAGACCCTGGTGCTGGCGGGTGCGCTCCTGATCGAAGCTGCCCGCCAGTCGGGCTCTCGCATCCTGCCGATCGACAGCGAACACAACGCGGTCTTCCAATGCCTGCCGCCCGGTCATGAACATGGCGGGCCGCCGCCCGGCGTGACCCGAATCGTGCTCACTGCTTCGGGGGGGCCCTTCCTGAAGATGCGGCGCGAGGATTTCGCTTCGGTGACGCCGGAACAGGCCGTCGCTCATCCCAACTGGCGCATGGGCCGCAAGATTTCCGTCGATTCCGCGACGCTGATGAACAAGGGCCTGGAACTGATCGAGGCCTGCCACCTGTTTGGCGTCGGCCCCGAGCGCGTCAGCATCGTCATTCACCCGCAGAGCATCGTCCATTCTCTGGTCGAGTTCGACGACGGCTCAGTGCTCGCGCAGTTGAGTCATCCTGACATGCGCGTACCGATCGCCCATGCCCTGGGCTGGCCTGAGCGGATCGCCTCTGGTGTAGAATCCCTGGACCTCGTGCGGGTTGCTCAATTGTCATTCGAAGCCCCTGATCTGGAACGATTTCCTTGCCTGGGACTGGCAGTCAGGGCCGCCCGTGCCGGCGGCACTCTGCCTGCGGTCTTGAACGCCGCGAACGAGGTGGCCGTCGCCGCCTTTCTCAACCGAAGTCTGAACTTTGACGACATTGCAGCGGTCATTGAGAGCGTGTTCCAACAGCATCAGGTACGGCCGGTACGATCCCTCGACGACGCACTGGCTGCCGATGCCTGGGCGCGCGACCGGGCGGGCGCCGCGCTGGTGACGCGCCTGACGGCGGGCGCATGAGTTTCGCCGTCATCACCTCGGTGCTCGCTTTCATCGTCGCGATCGGCGTGCTGGTCTCGGTGCACGAGTTCGGCCATTACTGGGTCGCGCGCCGCCTGGGATTCAAGGTATTGCGCTTCTCGCTCGGCTTCGGGAAGCCGCTGTTGCGGCGTGTCGGGCGCGATTCGGACCAGATCGAATATGTGCTGGCGGCGATACCGCTCGGCGGCTATGTCCGCCTGCTGGACGAGCGCGAAGGGCCGCTGCCGGCCGGTGAAGAGCACCGGGCCTTCAATCGCCGGCCACCGTTCGCGCGCATCCTCGTGCTGCTGGCCGGTCCTGGCGCGAATTTCCTGTTTGCCATCGCTGCGTACTGGGTCCTGTTGATGTACGGCATCCCGGGGCTCAAGCCGGTGATCGGCGACGTGACCGAGGGTTCGTACGCGGCCGCTGCCGACCTGCGCCCCGATGACGAACTCTTGAGAGTCGCCGGGCAGGCGACGCCGACGCGCCAGGCAGCCGTGCTCGGGATCCTGGAAGAAGTGGCCGGCGGCGGCCGCGTGCCGCTGTCCGTTCGCGGGCCCGATGGTGCCACGCGGGAAATCGCAATCGTGATCCCGGAAGGCGAGCAGCGCGCGCTGACCGAGCCGGGGAGCCTGATGCGCGGCCTGGGGCTGTCGTTCTGGTCGCCCCCCTTGCCGGTCGTCGTCGCCGCGCTGACACCCGGCAATCCCGCCGAGCGCGCGGGCATCCTGCCTGGCGACCGCATCATCGAGGTCGAAGGCCAGCCGGTCGACGACTACACGGCATTCGTTGCCGCGATCCGGGCACGCCCCGGCATGACGACGCACCTGGTCGCGCTCCGGGCGGGGGAGCGGGTTTCCTTCACCCTGGTGCCGAAAATCGTCCATGACGGCGGGCGGACCATCGGGCAGATCGGGCTGGGTGCCGATGCCGGCGCCGCCCCGGGCTTCCCGGAGTCCATGCAGACCGTGGAGCGGTACGGAATCTTCGCGGCATTCGCGCCGGCAGTGCGCGAGACCTGGGACAAGAGCGCGCTGACGGTGCGATTCCTGTGGCGCATGGTGACGGGCCACGTTTCCACGAAGAACATCTCCGGCCCGATCAATATCGCGCAATACGCGGGGCTGACGGCGAACGAGGGCTTCAACTACTATCTCGGCTTCCTGGCACTCGTTTCGATCTCGCTCGGGGTACTCAACCTGCTGCCGATACCGGTCCTGGACGGCGGCCAGATCGTGTACCAGCTGATCGAGGTGGCCAAGGGCGGCCCGCTGCCGATGCAGGCGCAGGTGCTGGGCCAGAAACTGGGCATCGCGATGCTGGTACTGCTGATGGGCTTCGCGTTCTACAACGACATCACGCGGCTCTTCGGCTGATCACGCAAGGAATCCACTTCCAGATGCTTCGACGGCTCATCAGCAGCATTCTGCTGGCATACGTCCCCGCGGCGTTCGCCCAGGGCGTGGGCACGGAATTCGTCGTGGGCGACATCCGGGTCGAGGGCCTGCAGCGCATATCGGAAGGCACGATCTACAACTACCTGCCGGTCAACATCGGCGACCGGCTCGACGAGAGACGCATTCAGGAGGCCATTCGCGCGCTGTTCGCTACCGGCTTCTTCCGCGACATCGAATTGCGGCGCGACGGCTCGACGCTGGTCGTGGTCGTCTACGAGCGTCCGTCCATCGAGAGTTTCGAGATCACGGGCAACAAGGACATCAAGACCGAGGATCTCCAGAAGTCGCTGCGCTCGGTCGGCCTCGCGACCGGCAAGACATTCGACCGTTCGGTGCTCGAGGAGGTCCAGGGTTACCTCACGGACCAGTATTTCAGCCGCGGCAAATACGCGGTCCGCATCGACTCCAAGGTCGAGGACGTGCCGGGCAACAAGGTGAAGATCAAGATCGAGGTCGTCGAGGGAAAGCGCGCGCGCATCCGCCAGATCAACGTGGTCGGCAACGAAGCCTATGACGACGAAACGCTGCTCGAGGATTTCGAGCTGAAGACGCCGGGATGGCTGTCCTGGTACAAGCAGAACGACCGCTATTCGCGCGAGTCCCTGCAGGGCGACCTCGAGAAACTGCAGTCCTACTACCAGGACCGCGGCTACGCGAATTTCGCGGTGGAGTCGACGCAGGTCGCGATCGCGCCCGAAAAGGACGACATATTCATCACGGTCAATGTCCATGAGGGCGACGTCTACAAGGTCGGCGACGTGAAGCTCGCCGGGACGTTGAAAGTTCCTGAAGCGGAACTGCAGCGTCTGCTGCTGGTCCAGCCGGGCCAGACGTACTCCCGCAAGCTGATTACCCAGACCCAGGAACTGCTGGCCTACCGGCTCGGCGTAGAAGGCTATGCCTTCGCCAAGATCGACCCCGTGCCGCAGGCAGACGACGAAAAGAAGACGGTTGGCCTGACCTTCTTCGTCGATCCCGGCAGCCGCGCCTACGTGCGGCGCATCAATTTCATCAACACGAGCGCGATCGACGACGAGGTCCTGCGCCGTGAACTGCGCCAGCTCGAGGGCTCCTACCTGTCGAATGCGCTGCTGGAGCGTTCCAAGGAGCGCCTGCAGCGCCTGCCGTACATCGAGAAGGTCGAATTCGAGTCGAAGCCGGTGACGGGAACGCCGGACCTGGTGGACGTGGACTTCGACGTCAAGGAAGGGCTGCCCGGGCAGTTCAGCGGCGGCATCGGCTACTCGGAGTCCCAGTCGTTCATGCTGAACGGCAGCTTCGTGCATTCGAACTTCATGGGATCCGGCGAGCGGCTCGCGGTCGAACTGGTTTCCGGGCGCTACTCCCAGTCCTACAGCATCTCGCACACGGACCCGTACACGAGCGTGGACGGGTTGTCGCGCACGCTCGGCCTGCAATACCGCGACATCACGCAATTCGTCTCGGCGGCGTCGGACTTCTCGACGACGACGATGTCCGCCTCGATCGAATTCGGGTATCCGATCACCGAGTTCCAGGGCCTGCGCTTCGGGCTGATCGCGCAGCAGTCCGACCTCGTGGTCAATCCGCGCGGCAGCGCCGCCGAAGCCGTGGAATGGGTGCGTTCGAACGGCAACCCCTATTCGCGCGTCATTTCGACGGACGTCACCGATCCCGATTGCGAAAATCCGGATGCGACGACCCACTGCCTGTTCGGCACCAAGTTCAGCACGTTCGAGCTCGTGACCGGCTGGTTCTACGATTCGCGCAATCGCGCGATATTCGCCGACCGTGGCATGCGGCACTCTCTGTCACTGTCGGTGGCGGCGCCCGGCAGCGAGGTGAACTACTACGTCCTCAACTACGAGTTCCTGCAGCTGTTCCCGCTCGGCAAGCGCTGGACCGCCGCGTTCAGCGGGGAACTTGGGTTTGGCGAAGCGCTCGGCAATGACACGACCGCGCTGCCGCCGTACCGCCAGTTCTTTGCCGGCGGCCCGGATTCCGTGCGCGGTTTCTCGGAGAGCCGGCTCGGTCCCAAGGACAGCTTTGGAAATCCCTACGGCGGCAACATGAAGGTGATCGGGCGCGCGGAGCTCCTGTTCCCGGTACCCGAGAAATGGCGGGCGAGCACGCGCATCGGCCTCTTCTACGACATCGGAAACGTGTTCTCACAGGGCGCCGGCATCCATTTCGTCGGCCGCGACGGCGTCACGCCGGTTGACTACAAGTTCGATTACAATGAACTGAAGCAATCGGCGGGCATTGCCGTGCAGTGGTTCGCGCCGCTCGGCGTGTTCCGGTTCAGTTACGGCATCCCGCTGAACGAGTATCGCGGCGACGCCATCCGCTATCCGGACGAAGTCGAACGCTTCCAGTTCACCATCGGTAGCGCCTTCTGACGAGTCGAGAAAAGATGACACACATGAGCAGACTTTCCATTCCCTGCGCGCTGCTTGCGGCGCTCGCGTTCATGGCCCTGCCGGCGACGGCCCTGGCCGAAATCAAGATCGGCTACGTGAATACGGGGCGGCTCCTCGAGGAATCGCCGCAGGCGCGCGCGGCCCAGCAGGCGCTCGAGGGCGAGTTCATGCCGCGGCAACGCGATCTTGCCAGCCAGCAGAAGGCCCTGCAGGAGAAGTCCGACAAACTGAAGCGCGAGGCCGCCGTGATGTCCGAGGCGGACCGCACCAAGGCCGAGCGGGAAGTCCGCGAGGGCGAGATCAACCTGCAGCGGCGCTTCAACGAGCTCCAGGAGGACGCCAACCTGCGGCGCAACGAAGAGTTCGGGAAAGTGCAACGCGCATTGCTGCAGGAAGTACAGACCTACGCGCGCGCCAACGGCTATCAGCTGATCATCGGCGACGGCGTCTTGTTCGCGGCTGATGCGGTGGACATCACTCCACAGGTGATCGCCGCCGTCAAGGCGAAGACGCCGGCACCGGCGCCCGCGCCAGCGCCCAAGCCCTGAGCGGCGGGCCACCGCCAGTGGGGAGCGCCGCCATGGCGATCACGCTCGGCGAGCTGGCTGTGCGCTACGGCCTGGAACTCTCCGGCGACCCCGGCCTCACGGTTCAGGGCATCGCCGCACTCGCAGCGGCGACGCCGGGCAGCCTCAGCTTCTGCAGCAGCGCGAAATACCGCCGTCAACTCGCGGCCACGCAGGCGACGGCCGTGGTGCTCGCGCGCGAGATGCTGGCGGAGTGCCCCGTTGCGGCGCTTGTCAGTCCGCATCCCTATGCTGCCTACGCGCGGATCGCCGCGGACATGCATCCAGTGCCGGCGGTTGCCGCGGGCGTCGCCCCGGGAGCCAGCATCGCCGGCAGCGCGCAGGTCGCGGCGAGCGCCTGGGTCGGGCCGAACGCGGTGATCGGGGCGGGCGCGGTGATCGGCGAACGCTGCTCGATCGGGCCCAATTGCGTCATCGAAGAGGGGGCACGACTCGGCGACGACTGCAGGCTGCAGGCCGGTGTCACGATCGGCCATCACGTGACGATCGGCGCGCGCTGCCTGTTCAAGCCGGGCGCGGTCGCCGGCAGCGACGGCTTCGGCTTCGCGCCGTCGCCCGACGGGTTCGTCAAGGTGCCGCACCTTGGCAGCCTGCGAGTCGGCAACGATGTGGAAGTCGGCTCGAACACGACAATCGACCGCGGCACGATCGATGACACGGTCATCGACGACGGCGTCAAGCTGGACAACCAGGTGCAGGTCGGCCATAACTGCCGGATCGGCGCGCACACGGTAATCGCGGGATGTGTCGGCATCTCGGGAAGCACCATCATCGGCCGGCGTTGCATGGTGGGCGGCGCCGTGGGCATCGCGGGACATCTCGAGCTTGGCGATGAC
This sequence comes from Steroidobacteraceae bacterium, assembly GCA_049663745.1. Lineage (GTDB taxonomy): Bacteria > Pseudomonadota > Gammaproteobacteria > Steroidobacterales > Steroidobacteraceae > SCUD01. The sequence goes on from JBATEA010000307.1 coordinate 6,334, forward strand.
GTCGTGGTGACCGGTTATTCGCTTGTATCGCATTCGCTTCCGGGGCCCGGCACCTATTCATCCGGCATCCCGGCGATCCAGGCGATCGACTGGCGCCGCACGGTCGCCAGGCTGCGCCGGCTCGATGCGCTCGAACGGCGCCTCGCCCGCATCGAGCGGGGCGGCGGCGGGAACGAGGAGACGGACGAATGAGCGACGGATTCCCGATGGACATCCACGCGGTGCTGAAGCAGTTGCCGCATCGCTATCCGATGCTGCTGGTGGACCGGGTCATCGAATGCATTCCGGGCAAGCGCATTCACGCGATCAAGAATGTCACGATCAACGAGCCATTCTTTCCCGGCCATTTCGCATACCGGCCGGTCATGCCGGGCGTCATGATCCTCGAGGCGCTGGCGCAGGCGGCGGGCATCCTCGCATTCAAGACCGCGGGAATCGTGCCGGACGAGAATACGCGATTCTATTTCGTCGGCATCGACAAGGCGCGCTTCCGGCGCCCGGTCGAGCCGGGAGACCAGCTGGCACTGAAAGCGACGCTCGAACGCGCGATGCGCGGCATCTGGAAGTTCTCGACGGTCGCCGAGGTCGGCGGGGAGGAAGTCGCCTCGGCCACGATGATGGTCGTTCCGGAGGTCCAGTCGTGATTGATCCGCGCGCCATTATCGCGCCGGACGCCGAGATCGCCGAGGGCGTCGAGATCGGCGCCTACACGATCGTCGGCGCGGGCGTCCGCATCGGCGCAGGCAGCTGGATCGGGCCGCATGCCGTCATCAACGGGCCGAGCACCCTGGGAAGTGACAACAAGGTCTTCCAGTTCGCTTCCATCGGCGATGCGCCGCAGGACAAGAAATACCGTGGCGAGCCGACGCGGCTCGAAGTCGGCGACGGCAACGTGTTCCGCGAATTCTGCTCGATCAATCGCGGCACCGCCGGCGGACGCGGCGTCACGAAGATCGGCGACGAGAACCTGTTCATGGCGTATTCGCACGTCGGGCACGACTGCATCGTCGGCAGCCAGTGCGTCATGTCGAATTGCACGGCGCTCGCGGGGCACGTGGAGCTCGGCGACTGGGTGATCCTGTCCGGGTATTCCGGCGTCCACCAGTACTGCAAGGTTGGCGCGCACTCGTTCATGGCCAACAATGCGGCCGTCACGCGCGACGTGCCGCCCTATCTGCTGGTCGCCGGCACGCCCGCTGAACCGAAAGGCGTCAACAGCGAGGGCCTCAAGCGTCGCGGTTTCAGCGCCGAGCAGATCGCGAATATCCGCACTGCCTACCGGCTCCTGTACCGGTCCGGGCTCAAGCTCGCGGCTGCGACCTGGCAGTTGCAGGCGCTCGCGGCGAACCAGCCGGAGCTGCTGCCATTCGTGCAATTCCTGGCGGCGAGCGAACGCAGCATCATTCGCTGATGACGCCTGCGAATACGCTGACGATCGGGCTGGTCGCCGGCGAATCCTCCGGCGACAACCTCGGCGCGGCGTTGATCAGGGCCATCCGCGAGCGAGCGCCCGGCACGCGCTTTGCAGGAGTCGCCGGTCCCGCCATGGCGGCCGAGGGCTGCGAGACCTGGGCGCCGGCCGATGAACTCGCCGTCATGGGTCTGTTCGAGGTCCTGCATCACCTGCCGCGCCTGCTGCGGCTGCGCCGCGCCTTGCGTGGCCGCTTTCTCGCCGAACGGCCCGATGTGTTTGTCGGCATCGATTCACCGGAATTCAACCTGAACCTCGCCGCAGCCTTGCACGGCGCGGGGATCCGTACCGTGCAATACGTGAGTCCGCAGGTCTGGGCCTGGCGTCAGGGCCGCGCGCGACGGATGGCCGGATATCTCGATCTTGTGTTGTGCCTGCTGCCATTCGAGTCCAGGGTCTACGATCGTGAAGGCCTGCGTGCCGTTTTCGTCGGCCATCCGCTGGCCGACCAGTTGCCGCTGGTGCCGGATCGCGCGGCCGCACGCGCCAGCCTCGGCCTTGCGGTCGAGGGCCAGATTGTCGCCGTGCTGCCAGGCAGCCGCGTCGGGGAAGTCACGCGGCTGGCGGAGGATTTCGCGGGCGCGATCGGTTGGCTCGCGGCGCGGCGACCCGGGATTCGATTTGTGGCGCCGCTCGCGAACCACAGGACCCGCGCGTTGTTCGAGCAGGCGCTGGCGCGACGCGCACCCGGCGTGGACGTCAACGTCATCGACGGGCACTCGCGCGTGGCGCTCACTGCAGCCGACGTGGCCCTCGTCGCTTCCGGGACCGCGACGCTCGAGACGCTCCTCTGCAAGCGGCCGATGGTCGTCGCCTATCGCCTTGGCTGGATGACCGCGCTGGTACTGCGGTCGATGCGAATGTTGAAAGCGCCGTTTTTTGCACAGCCGAACCTGCTGGCCGGCCGGCTCGTCGTCCCGGAACTGGTCCAGGGAGATGTCAGTCCCGAGCGCCTCGGCCGCGAAATCGAGCACTGGCTCGAGGAGCCTGCGGAAGTCGCGGCGCTCGCAGAGCAGTTCACGATGATTCACCGTGAATTGCGGATCGGGGCCAGCGGGCGCGCGGCTGAGGCCATCCTGGCGTTGGCCCGGGGACCTGACACTTGAGGGCCCTGCGACGGTGGATGGCGGTTCCGGTCGCCGGCGTCGACGAGGTCGGCCGCGGGCCCCTGGCCGGCCCGGTCGTGGCGGCGGCCGTCATCCTCGATCCCGCGCGGCCGGTCCGGGGCTTGCGGGATTCGAAGCAATTGTGCGAATCCATTCGCAACCGGCTCGCGGCGTCGATCCGCGAGCGGGCCATCGCCTGGGCCATCGGCTGGGC